>CAMPAJ010000007.1 GCA_946631805.1 uncultured Eggerthellaceae bacterium | reverse complement strand
ACGTTGCGCGAAAGGCCGCACACGCGCTCCACCGTGATGGGGTTGCGCTTGTGGGGCATGGCGGACGAGCCTTTCTGCCCCTTCTTGAACGGCTCCTCGGCCTCGATGACGTCGGTCTGCTGCAACAGGCGCACCTGCATGGCAATGGCCTCGAGCGTGGCCGCCACGGTCGCGAGCGCGCACATGACCTGCGCATGACGATCGCGAGCGATAACCTGGGTAGACAGCGGATCGGGCGTGAGGCCGAGCTTTTCGCATACGAACTTCTCGACAAATGGGTCGATGCTGGAATACGAGCCCACTGCACCCGAGATGGCGCCGGTCGCAATCATGTCGCGTGCCTCCTGCATGCGCGTGAGGTCGCGGCGCAGCATCCACGTCCAGCTGCCGAACTTCATGCCGAACGTCATGGGCTCGGCGGAAATGCCATGGGTGCGTCCCACGCACAGCGTGTCCTTGAACTCGAATGCGCGCTTCTTGCAAATCTCGCCCAAGCGCTTGATGTCGTCGATGATGATGTCGCACGCCTGAGTGATCTGATAGCACAGGGCCATATCGCCCAGATCGCTCGACGTCATGCCGTAATGCACCCAACGACTGGGCGGCTCCCATCCTTCGGGCAGGTCAACGTCGATGTACTCGGCCATGTTGGTGAGGAACGAGATAACGTCGTGATTCGTCGTGCGCTCGATCTCGTCGATGCGCTCGACCGTAAAATCGGCGTGTTCGCGAATCCAGGCAGCTTCTTCTTTCGTGATGCCGGCCTTGCCCAGCTCGGCTTGGGCTTCGCAGGCCAAGATCTCGATTTCCTTCCAGATCTCGAACTTGTTCTGCATTTCCCAAATGCGTCCCATCGCGGGTCGGGTGTAACGACTGATCATGGAGCCCTCCTTGCATTTGACATGTGTTTATAAGGATACCATGCCACGCCAGGCGGCGATGGCATTACGCCTGGACGGCCTCGCCGTTTTCGGCGTATCCATCCCCCTCGACGTACATCTCGTCTTCGCCGTCCTCGCCCTGGGCGGCACGGGTGGCGCGCTCGTCGCGTTGCTCCTGCGTGAGCGGAGCCCACACCTTGACGCGGCAGGCATGGGTCACGTTGCCGTTAACGGGGGTGTGGTCGATGTTCGCGAAGGTGACGAACGTGTCCCGCACGCCCGTGGTGGCAAGGTAGTCGCCGTACGTATCGGCCCCGTCGTCCACGTCGATGGCGAAATACGAACCGGCAGCCAAATCGACGCCGCATACCGAGTAGCTCGATTTTACGATGAGCAGGTTCTGGCACCATGCGGGCGCAGCCGTAGGCGTGCGCGCGAAGCCGAACCATTGCGCGGCGCTGTAATTGCCGTCGCTTGGCTTGGACAGAGGCGTATAGGTCCCCAAATTGGAAATGCCGCCGCCGTAATCGTAGATATCGGGAAACGAGAACATGAAGCCGTTCGTGCCGTAGCCGGCCTCGAGCGGGGCCATCGAGCGGGGCAGCGTCATCTGGTCGGTCACTTCGCCCGATTTTGCATCGATGTTCGTAAGCTGGTAGTACACCGACGACGCATCGACGCGGGGCGAAATGGTCACCGAGTCCTTCGTCGCATAAGGCGGCGTTCCCATGCGCCGCGCCGACTCGAACACGCACGCAGCGTCATTTTTGCCAAACGTTACGCCCATCAAGCGCGAGGTAAGCCCCTCGTCGTTCGGGAGCTTGGGAAGCACCTGCCAAAACGCCCTGCCGTCCACGACGGCCAACATCGGGGTATCGTACTGGTCGTCGCCCTCCTCCAGCAGCACCGCCGTACCGAGTGTCCCCTGGTCCAACGGCGCAGCATAGATGCGCCACGAGCCCTTGAGCACGTTGGCCTCGGTCCAGATTATGCCGCGCGACGTGGCGCGCACGTCGTATATCTCGTAGCGCTCATCGGTTCCCATGGCCTGCTTCATGACGGTCGTCAACGTTCCGCTTCCCAGCGACAACAGGCCGATTTGAGCCAAAGGCGTCCCGGTTTCGGTGGGAAGAAGACAGGCTGCGACGTCGTCGTCATTTGCCCACACAAGCGTGCCGTAGGGCAGCTCGAACTGGCTCACGAGCCGCACGACGTCTTCGGCGTCGTCGATTACTTCAAGCTCCGTGAGCGTGGTCAGGGCATTTTCGGGCACTTCGACATGCTCGATATCGGGCGCGCCAACGTCGGGCAACGCGCTGCTCACGGTTGCCCCCACGCCCACGGCCGCCAGCGCGCCGACGCCGATGGCGCCGTACAGGAAGCCCCGCCGGCTCACCAGCGTACGCGGACCCGACCCCTCTTCGAAGGACGGCCTGGGCGCAGAGGTCCTCGACGCTTTCGCAGCGTTGCGGCCTTGGGGATATTTCATCTGATCACTCATATGCGAAATGCATCCTACCCCATCAAAAGCCGCCGTGCGCCTTGCCTACCGAATCGGCGCAAAGACAACAGGCGAAAACGCTGCTGCCGACGGCCCTCGCCGGGGGGCCGTCGGCAGCAGCGTGGAAAGCCCTACAGCTCCCTGAACACCGCGCGCACATCGGCAACGCGGTCCCGGTCGGCGGCTATGACGACGGTATCGCCCGGATACAGGCGCGTCTCCTCGCCAACGACCTCGACGTCGTCTTTGGAAGAAACGGCCACGATAAGGCTGTTCTCGGGCATTTCCACATCGTAGGCCAGCACGCCCTCGTCGTTTGAGTGATTGCGCATATGGGGCACGACCAGCTCGTTGAGCACGACGTTGCCGTGTGTGAGCGACGACACGACGTTCACGGAACCCATGAGGGTTTCCTCTTCGATGAGGTTGGCAATCATCTCGGTCGACGAGATCGACTCGATGTCGAGCGCGCGGAAAATGCGCTGGTTCTTCGGCGCGTTCACGCGCGCGATGCAGCGCGGGACGTTATAGATGCGCGATGCGATTTCGCACGCCACCAAATTGTTGTCGTCTTGGCCGGTAGCCGCCACGAACACGTCGGCCTTGCGAATGCCCGCATCCTCTTGGTAGCGAGAGTCGCACCCGTCGCCTCGTATGATCAGATAACGGCCCTGAAGCACCATGGACAAACGGTCCGCAACCTTGACGTCGCGTTCGATGACGGCGACCTCGTTGCCGCTCCGCAGAAGGACGGTAGCCAAATACTCGCCCACCTTGCCGCCGCCGTTAATGACGATGTACATGCCGCCTCCCGCCTACGATTGGATGAACTTGGCAAACGAATCCACCAGATTATGGTGAACGCAAGCAAGCACGGTGTCGCCATGATACAACGTCGACTCGCGCGTCGGAATGGACGACGCCGACCCGTCCTTGCGCTCGAACGCAACGATGCGAATGTCGTGATCGCGCTCGATTTCGTACACGCGGATGGCCTTTCGCTCATCCCATGCCAGATTGAGCGAGAACCGCAGCACCTCGTAATCGCCGAACGTGTCGATGTGGGAGCCATGCCCCGAAAGCGCCTTGCTGAACACCTCTTCAGCCACGAGCGTCGTTCCGCACACGTAGTCAATGCCGAGCTGCATATACGCGCGTTCGTGGTCGTGGTTGTACAGGCGCGTAATCACATGAGGCACACCGTACAAGCGGCTTGCAACCTCGGCCACCATGAGGTTGGCGTTGTCGGACTGGGTCACGGCGGCCACGACATCGCAATCTTCGATACCCGCCTTTACAAGCGTATCCTCGTCATACCCAATGCCCTGAACCGTCGACCCGTTGAAATTGCGCCCCAGGTTGTCGAACGCATCGGCCTGCCAGTCCACCACGCATACGTTGGCGCCGGCATCCGAGAGCATGTCCGCCAACCGCGAGCCCACACGCCCGCAACCGACCACGATCACATTGCGCATACCGTCCTACTTCCTATGCAGCCACCTTGGGAAACGCACTTCCCATGTCGTACTGTATCCTAAAGAATCCTCCCCGCCCACGCAACCCACACCTTCCCCACCCCCCCCATCGGCGAGCAAACCCCTCAGCTCAATGATACAGTTGGGATTTCACGGTCACGAACGCTCGCACCCGCAGTTGGGCAGCCCCGATCGCCCTGCCCGCGGAGGAGTGGGGTGTGAGCGATTCTGCAGGCACAAATCCTGTCATTCATATCAGTTAGCCGAAGCCAAGCGAACACCCCGCTCCTCCGCGGGCAGGGCGATCGGGGCGGTGGGACAAAAAGAGTAAGAAGAAAGAAGCGAGCCCGATGCCCTTATATCCAGGTCATCTGCTCATACGTATGCCCATACCAAAACACATGGTTCGGCGGGCAGTAAATAGCAGCGGCCGTCGGCGTGACGCTATAGCCGTACACCTTCGCCAGCCCGGCAACGTGCTCTTTGATGGCCGTCTCCCAATCGTCCCAAGACGATTCGCCCCAACCCCAGGCGTTGTGCGGCAAGAAGCACACTTTGCCCTTGCTGCTCTCGGTATCCGAAATAGCCGGCGACCAGCGAGGGTCAACGCCGTTATCCCAAGCAGCTCGGGCGAAGACCTCGCCATAACCGGCAAGTTCCGAACCAGACAGGTATGCGTTGATGCGCGAGCCCCACTCGGCCACGAAGGCATCGCGCCCGACGGACCAGTCGACTTCCGACATGCCGTAATCGCAATTCCCCTGTTTAGCCCGATTCTTCTCGGCACGCTTAGGTGCCGCGACATTATCGGCGGCCAAATTCTGACGATCGAGTTTTTCCTTCTCGTCGATCATGGAGATGCCGGAATCGATCGTGCGCAACGAAGCCGACGTGAGCGTAGATTGCTCGTAATAGGACTCCTGGGACGAAGCGTCGGCATCAGCCCGTTGCGTGTGACCCGCCGACGTAGCCAGCTGAGTTGCCTTGTCGAAGCCGAGCGCGCCCGACTGCGCCACATCGTCAGAGGAATCGGCTGAGGCCACGCCAAAGCCGACGCCACACGCTATGGCGAAAATAAAAATACCGGCCATGGCTTTTAAGACCATATTGCCGGCTCTACGTTTAGGCTGCTTCCGACTCATATGTAAATTCCTTTGCGGCGGCGTCCTTATGCCTCCGCGATGGGAATATTTTACCGTAGGACGGCAAAAGGCCAAAATTTTGCTAGTCGACGCCCTTCATTATTTGTTCGATTAACGTTTCCCGCAATATGAGCGATTATTCATATCTCCAAGATATTGGTTATCCATTTGAAAAATAACTCTACATATCGATTGCAGATTATGGAGAAAGCGAACAAGCGTGCTGCTTTTGAATCAGCCGTTCACCCCCGGCGAACGGCAAAGCACGCATTGCGGCGCAAAGGGCGTCGACCAATTCCGAGCATCATCGATGAGCCGAATCCCCACGTTTTGCGACCTCGAACGGCGACGCTAGAAAAGACACAGGGTTGCGGCCATGGCGATGCGAATTGAACGTCCACCGGGCATCGCAATGAGCAGATTGGCAACATCGCCGGGAATGGCATGGAAGCCAAGCATCATGAGGCAGAAAACGGCCACGATGAGCCCTCCGGTTATGGCCAACGCACCGTTGGAGCGGTACGTGCCGACGACGAACAGCACGGCAGCCAACACCACCAGCAACCACATGCGCTCGAACGCCCACGCAAACGTCGACCACGACAAAACGCCCAGGCTCATGGGCAGGCACGATACCGCAAGCGAAACCGCGATGACCCCCAGCGCATGCCACGACGCCTCGCGGGAGCCCGCAAATGGCAGCACGATAAGGCAAACGCCACATATCACCCACGCCAACGGCCAGAACTGCCACCATTCCGACCCTCGGATCATGGGCGAGACGTTGGTGACGACGATGATGAACAGCAAGATGAGGCACAGCACGATGACCAGCCACACTGCAATGGAAAGGCTTTCGCCGCTCGTTCCTTCTTCGGCTTCCAGCGCGGACTTGGAACAGTCGACGCATCCGTACGCGCTCGACTCGGCTTTTTCGGGAGACACGTCGTACGGGGTACGTGCAGCCGGCTTTTGCGGGAGCGCAGCCCAAAGCGCCACATAGGCGATGGCGCCGATGCCCAGCGTCACCAAGGCAAGGAGCAGCATGAGGATGCGCACGACGATCGGGTCCAAGTCGTAGCGCTCGGCTATGCCGGCGCACACGCCGCCCAAACACGCATCTTGCGAACGGCACAGTTTCTCTGAAGACGGCTGCTGCAACATGGACGCCCGATTACACCCACCTTCACCGAACTCGCATTGGGCTCGCTAGCCCTGGTCCTCCTCATTCAAGCGAGAAACGTGAAGGCTCCTAATGCGGCGGCGGCGCATCGTGCGCACCTTGAATCGATATCCATCGACTACAAACTCATCGCCGACCTGCGGCACCGCGTCTACGGTATCGAGCAGCCAACCGGCTATGGTTTCGTATTGGTCGGATTCGACGACCGGCCACCCGAGCTCCAAGGCCTCCTCGATTGGGCAACGACCGTCGACGTGCCATTCGCCTTCGGCCGTCAGCGTCACGTAAGCCGTCTCGGAATCGGTCTCGTCAATGATGTCGCCGACGATTTCCTCCACGATATCCTCGAGAGTTATTAAACCATCGGTGCCACCGTACTCGTCTACTACTATGGCCATCTGTTGCCGATTCGTTTGCATCTCGGACAAGAGCGGGAACAGGTCCTTGGTTTCGGGCACGAACAACGCGTCGTGCACGTAGTCGGTCACCGGCCCTTCGACTTCGCCGTCGAGCACGGCCGGTATCAGATCCTTGTAGCGGACAATGCCCACGATGTGGTCGAGGCTTTCGTGGTACACGGGCAAGCGGGAATACCCCGTGCCCCTCATGCGCTCGAGCGCGGCGCGCACGGTCTCGTCGTCTTCAACGGCAATGATGTCGACGCGCGGCTGCATGACGTCGCTCACCGTGAGCTCGTCTAGGTCGAGGATTTCGCTGATCATGCGCTTTTCGTCTTCAAGAAGCTCATCCGCATCGTCCACGAGTTCTTTTATCTCGTCTTCGGATACCTGGCGCTTTCCGCGCCCGAAGGCTTCCCTCAAACCGCCGAGAAAACCAGGCTTGGTACTATCGCCCTCCCGAGCATCTTTAGCCATCAACGTCTCCTAGATCACAAACAGCGCAACGGACAAGAACAGGCAAACCGAGCCCGCCAGAACGACCAGATGCGATACGAACCACAGATACGGCACCTTGCGCAGCAGGTAAAACGCAATTCCCGCGCAAAAGCAAACGAAGGCCGCCACGAGGAGCCACCATCCCGCGGGCGCGAGCGCTGCAGCGAAGGCAGGGGCGAACGCGATGCCCGCCAAGCTCATGGCCAGGCAAATGCCCAGAGCAACCCAACGGGGGCGCGAGAGCCAGATGGACTCTACGAGAATGCCAGCAAACGCCAAAGCCCACTCGATGCTGCACAGCGCCAAACCGCCGGAATCGGCCAGGAGCAGAATGCAATACGGCGTGAACGCGCCGGCGATGTAGAGGTACACGAAATCGTGGCCGAGCACCCTGAACACGCGCTTGGCCACATCGTTTGGCAGCGCGTGGAACAACGTCGACATGAGAAACGCCAGGAGCATGGGCACCGCGAAGGCCAAAGCCACCAGCACCCTCACGCCACCGCCATGCAGCACGGCCATAACCACCAGGATAACGAGGCCCGCGATGGCAAGCGCAGCCGCGACTCCGTTGGAAACCGAATTGGCAATGGTCTCGCCAAGCGAATTTGTTTCGAGGGGATGCCCCGCGTACGCGCCCTTCTTTGCCTCCTTGAACTGAGAAGGCGTCCATACCGGCATGTGCGGCGAGCTGGCTTCGGGACTTGGCTGTGGTGTGGCGGGTATCTTCATACGCATATGCTAGCACACTCTTGGCGAACGTTAATTAACACGCGCTGCATTGTCGGTGTTCATCGTCATGGATTGGAAGCGGTTTTGCATGAAGGAATCGTCATACCGTTCGTTGCAGAATTCCACGATAGCCGATTGCCGGGCGTAGTCCATCGTCCCCGCCTGACGCTGATACCAGCAATCCAACGATGCCAACGTGAGCATGCAATCGGCGAGCATAAGGGCAGCACATACAGCAGTAACCGTATAACGCCAGTTCCAGGGTATCTTGTTCACGATCTTGAGCATGTAGGGCAAGCACAGTTTGACCCAAACGAGTCCGAGCACGCCCCACATGGCCATGAACATGCCGTTCGTCCGGCCGCCGATGGAAAGAAACGTGCCCGTGTAATCCCATGCCGTAATGCCGAACGCCATTTCCATGAACCAGCTGACGAAAAACTCGAATGCCCCGCCGATTACGGCGCTCACCAGGAAGATGATGACGAAATTCTTCTTGTGAAACCGGTTGAGGGCCACGGTCATGAGCACGGCGCCCACCCCGTAGATGGGGCTGAACGGACCGAATAGCAGCCCGGCGCGATCCTGGTACACGCCCGGCTCTACGACGGCCATATGGTAGATAACCTCGATTACGAGCCCTAGGATGGAGCATATGACGAACACCCAGAACACGTTGTAGAAGTTCAGCGTGATGTAGCCCTTGCCCGTCGTGTCGAGCCCAAGCGTGCCGTCTTCCGCCTGGGCCTTGACCTCGAGCTGCCGCAGGCGGCGCTGCAAACGGCGCTCGCCGGCCAATGCGGGATCGGAATACGTTTGCAAGGCGATGAGGATAACGACGTTGATAACAGGCGGAATAAGCTCGCCGCCCGCCCCGAAGAGCAGGAATTGGCACAGGATTTCGGCGACCTCGACGGCAATCATGATGTTCGCGAGGAGCGCAGCCCGTGCGCGTTTTCCCAGCACCAAACGAACGCCCAGGACGAAGAACATGCCCGCCAACACGACGGAGAGCACGAGGGCCACGACGCCGATCACGGCCGTCGTGGCCGCCGTGCCCTCGAACGCCGAGAAGTCAATCCGCCCGTTGACGATGGCCAGCACGCCCAGCACGAACAAAACGATTTGCACGCCGCCGCCAATGATGGACAGCGCACCGTAGAGCCTGATTATGAACGGGTAGCGCTCGATGCGCTCCTCGTCGGCGATTTCGCGTTCGAATTCAACGTCCTTCACACCCATAACCATCTCCCTGAATCGCTCTTCGCGTCTTAAGCTTCGCTGCACCCAAACGCTGCCAAAGCAAGCGGCGTGGTTCTTTGCGTACTTACGTAAATATGCCCGCACATAAAAGTGGGCCGTCAATTTTCGGTCGGCCCACTTTAACGCACTTTTTCAAAGGACGCTACTGATGATCGTCCATCTTGAGGCGCCCCCGGAAGGTGCGGTACGTGAACACATGGTAAGCGAGCACGATGGGGACGCCGATGCAGGCGATGCCCGTCATCCACCCAAGCGCCGTATCGGACGAGGCGGCCGAGGCGATAGTAATGGCCGGACCGATGCTGCTGGCCGAAGCCACGACCAAGTTGGGAAACATGGACGTCGCCAGCAAGAACACGAGCGCAACAGCCGCAGCAGCCTGGCAAACAAACGCGTGCAAATCGTAGTCGGCGTTACGGCCGAACACCACCGAGCCGACCATGGCCAGCAAGAACAGGATGGCGCAGGCGAAGCGGACAATGGTCAAATCCGCAACCATGGTGGGCCTGATTAGAAAATGACCGTACACCGAAACCAAAAGAAAGACGACTATGGCAGCAAGCTGGCACACGAAACGACAGTTGACCGCGCGCTTTTGCAGCTCCGAGCCGAACGGGGCCTTGAGCGCAATCCAAGCAGCACCCGCTACGAGGAACATGGCAAGCCCCAGCAACCCGCACAGCAGCGTGAAGGGCGTTATGAGCCCCAGCAGGGGAATCCCGCTGTAGTTGCCTGCGGCGTCCATGGGAATACCGGCGTATATGTTGCCCACAGCCACACCGAACAGCAGGGCCGGCAGCAGCGAGCCCACGAAGAAACAGGTGTCCCACACCTTTGCCCATGCGCGGTCGCGGCTCGCAAATTCAACGGAGACGCCGCGCAGTATCAGACCGAACAGCACGAGCATGATGGCCAAGTAGAACCCCGAGAACGTCGTGGCATACGCAGGAGCGAAGGCGGCGAACAACGCACCGCCCGCCGTGAGCAGCCACACCTCGTTGCCGTCCCATACGGGCCCGATGCTATGACGCACGAGCTCTTTCTCGGCATCGGTCTTGGCCAGGAAGGGGTAGAGCACGCCAGCCCCCAAATCAAGCCCATCGAACACAAAGTATCCTGCGATAAGAAGGAAGATCAGAAAGTACCACAACACGCCAAGGGCCGTCATGCTACTCACCCCCTTTCGCGCTTGCATCCGAGCCGGCAGGCGTCGCCCCTTCAACATCGGGCTTCTCGCCCGTCAGGCGCGAAATGAACACAGGAAGAACGTTGGTGCCCTCTTCGGGCTCGTTGGCAAGCTTTTCGGGCCCTTCCTTGACGAACTTGCCCGCAAGGCGCAGCCACGCCACGAACAAGAGCAGGTACACCGCGCAGAACAATACGATCGTGATCAACAGTTCCGGTGCCGTAACCGACTTCGACGCCGCCACGTCCGTGAGCAGCGCAACGCCGTCGGGTCCCGAAGCCGACGGATACACGACCCATGGCTGTCGGCCGAGCTCGGCGGTGAACCAACCCGCCTCGATGGCGACAAGCGGGAATAGGGGCGCTATAACAAGGAGCTTCTGAAGCCATTTCCACTGCTCGAGCTTTTTCGTGACCAGCCCGACGATGAGCAGGACTATCAGGAGCATCAAGAGCCCTGATACAGCAACCATCAGGTGATACACCTGGAATATCGCATTAACCGGCACCGTTGACGGGTCCATGTCGCCGTACTTCTCGGTCTGGGCCAGCGAGTTGAGGCCAGGGTATTCGGTGTCGAACGTGAACGTGGCCAAGAAGCTCGTGAAGCCCGGGAGATGAGGTCCTATGACCTGTTGATTCTGCTCGTCGACGAAGCCGAAAAAGTACAGCGGCGGAACTTCGTCGGCATATTGGCCCTCCATTGCAGCAAGCTTGGTAGGCTGCTCGTTCCACACGCCCACCGCCGTGGAATGGGCCGACACGAACAGGGCGCACGTCGCGATAACGAAAACGGCGACACCCGTCTTGAGCGTTTTGTCGACGAACCTACGGTTCTTGCCCTTGAGCAGGTAATACGCCGCAATTGCAATCGCAATCAGGCCGCCCATGACAAGCGCCGCGGTAACGACGTGGAAGTAGCGGAGCCCTGTAGAGGGGTTGAACGCCGCAGCCAGAAAGTCCGTGAGCACGGCCTTCGAGCCATCAGCCGCGAGCTCGGCGCCCGCAGGCGTCTGCATCCACGAGTTGGCAATGAGAATCCACAAGGCCGAAAGGCACGAACCGCCCCACACGAGCCAGGCGGACACGCAGTAGAACTTGGGCGAGACCTTATCGCGCCCGAACAGCAACACGCCCAGGAACACCGATTCCAGGAAAAACGCGAACAGCGCCTCTGCCGCCAGCGGCGCACCGAAGATATCACCCACGAATCGCGAGTAGTCGGCCCAGTTGGTGCCGAACGAGAACTCCATGGTAATACCGGTTGCTACGCCAACGGCGAACGTAGTCGTGAAGAGCTTCACCCAAAAACGAGAAGCCGTACCGTCCTCAGGTTTCTTCGACCGGTAATAGCGCGTTTCCGCAATCGCGGTGATCAAGCCTATGCCGATGGAAAGCGGTACGAACACGAAGTGGAACGCCACCGTAAGGGTGAATTGAAGCCGCGAAAGAAACACCACATCGGTTAACAGATCCATCGCGCACCTCCTTAGCTACATTTCGGGTGCCATCAGGTCTCTACATAATACCATCACAATTCGAAAATAGCTATCGAAACTAAAGGCCAATTCACCCATCCCTCCACCCCGAGCTCCGGGGGCGGCGGGACAGGCTAGGCAGAGGTTTAGTAGTAGCGGTAGTAAGCCGCGCAACTGCCTTCGCTGGAAACCATGCAGGGCCCCACCGGATTCTCGGGCGTGCAGACCTTGCGGAACAGCGGGCACTCGTCAGGCGCCATATGGGCACGCAGCACATCACCGCAACGGCAACCCTTGGGATCGACCGTAGGTTCCACATCGGGCTGGAAGCGTCGCACGGCGTCGAAGTCGGCAAATTGCTCGCGCAGGCGGTAACCGCTGCCGGGGATATCGCCCAGGCCCCGCCAGGTGGCGGTGCACGTCTCGAACACCTCGTCGATAACAGCCATGGCATGCGGGTTGCCTTCGGGCATAACGCCGCGGGCATAAGCGATTTCGATCTGGGCACGGCCTTCGTGCAATTGACGCATGATCATGGCAACGCCCTGCAGCACGTCAACGGGCTCGAAACCCGTAATGACCCCGGGAATGCCGTACTTTTCGGCCAGGAACTCGTACGGTTTGGCGCCGATGATGGTGCTCACGTGGCCGGGCAAGATGAGCGCGTCCACTTTGAGCTGCGGATCGGCAACGATGGCCTCAAGGGCACCCGGCATGTTCTTGTGGGCCGCGAACACCGTGTAGTTCTTCAAACCCAAACTGGCGGCACGTTTGATGGAACTGGCCACAAGAGGCGTCGTGGTTTCGAATCCGACGCCGACGAACACGATTTGCTTGCTGGGATTTTGCTGTGCAAGGGCAAGGGCATCGAGCGGCGAGTACACGATTTGCACGTCACGGCCCGCAGCCTGCTCGGCAAGCAAGCTCGATGTGGAGCCGGGCACGCGCGTCATGTCGCCGAACGTCGCGATGGTCACGCCCGGGACGCGAGCCAGGGCAATGACCGTATCGATGTCGCGGTTGCACGTGACGCAGACGGGGCACCCTGGGCCGCTCGCCAAACGCGTCCCTTCGGGCATGAGGTCGCGAATGCCGGCGCGCGCAATCGAAACGGTATGCGTTCCGCAAACCTCCATGAGCGTAGCGCCGCCAGCTGGCGCGAAACGCCCGATGGCGCGCACGAGCTCGCGTGCAAGCGCGGGGTCTTTGAACTTCGCGAGCTCGGCGGCAAATTCGCTCGACATTACGCCACCGCTCCCTCGTTGAACATCGGGTCGTCCACAAGGTCGGCCATCGTCTGAATGAGCTCGAGGGTCTCGGCAGCGTATTGCTCGTCGACGATTTCGATGGCAAAGCCGGCATGCACGAGCACGTAGTCGCCAACCTGCGCCTGCGGCGTCAAGTCGAGCGCCACGTCACGCTGCGCGCCCATGGCCGTCACGCGCGCCATGCCGTCGTCCATAAGCTCAGTAATCTGCATCGGTACTGCCAAGCACATAATCTGCTCCGTTTCATCATCCGCTCTATACGGGTAACAAGCTGACGCGAAAGCTGTTTTGCCAGCCCACGTCGACGCTTTGCCCCGCCAATCCGCCGAAAAGGCGCGCCGGGACCACGTCCCTCGCGCGCCATCGACGAACGAAATGGCCTTCTCTTGATTAAGATTCTAACGCGATGCGCGCGCCACAACCGCTTGGCCATAGGAAATGCATCCATCATTCGGCGGCAGGTTCGCATTCAGCGCCACGGTGAAGCCCGCCTGGCCCAAGCGGGCAACCGACTGCTCGGCCAGGTAGCGGTTCATGAAACAGCCTCCCGAAAGAACCACCAAGCTTATCCCGTACACCGAACGAACGATTTCCGCAATCTGAACGATAACGCCCACGATGGCGTCATGGAATCGACGCGCGATGAGTTCAACAGGCACGCCGCGCCCGTAATCGTCCAGAACGGCCGTCAGGGTCGATTCCGCATCAAGCAATACCACGGACGTGTCGTGGGCCGTGCTGGCCTGTGTTGCAGCGTTCTTCGTCACCGTTAGGGCGTACCGCGTTGCGGCTTCGCGCTCGGCGGCCTCGTCAACATGCGGGCAGCGCGCGCGAGCGGCATCCAGAAGAATCGCAGGCTCTCCCTCGTACGTAGGCTCGCGGCATACGCCCACAAGCGCGGATACCGCATCGAAGAATCGGCCGAATGACGAGGTCATAGGCGTATTCAAGCCCGCCTCGACCATATGCTCGCACACCTCGGCAGCTGGTCCCAAGGCTTCAAGCGCCTCGGCAGCGGCTGGATGGTCCAACAAGTCATAGGCCCACAGCGCTCCGTATGCCATGCGCAACGGATGGCGTATGGCCGCCGCTCCACCCGGCATGGGCATATAGGCAAGGTTGGCGAACCGCTCGTAGTCCGACTGATTGGCAATGAGCACTTCTCCGCCCCATAACGCCCCATCGGCCCCATAGCCCGTCCCGTCAAACGCGATGCCGCAGCAGGGCCCGTACAGCCCATGCTCGCCCAAAACCGAAGCGATGTGCGCGTGGTGATGCTGCACCTCCGCTAACGGCAATCCTGCTTTTTCCGCCTGGTTTCGCGCCCACTTGGACGCCAGATACTCCGGATGGGCGTCGCATGCGATCACGTTGGGCTCGCAGGGAAACAGCCCCAGCATGCGCGCGCGTGCCTCGAGCCATGCATCGTTAACGTCGGCATCCTCCAAATCACCGATATGCTGCGAGACATATGCCCGCTCCCCTTGTGCGAAAGCGAAGGTGTTCTTTTGCTGAGACCCCGCTGCGAATACGCATAGCTCACCCTGAGCCTGCCCTACTTCAGCTGGTCGCTTCAGCTCCAACGGCACGGGCGCGTAGCCACGCGCTCGGCGCATGAACTGCAAAGCCTCGTTGGCATTGCCGCGCTCGTCGGTCCCGCCAAGCTGGAGCACGCGCACGACCGAGTCGTCGTAGCGAGACAAAATGGGGCGATCGTTGCCGATCACGACATCGGCAATAGAACCCAACGTGCCAAGAGCTTGATCGTCATCTATCACAATGGGCTCATCGTGAACGTTACCCGACGTCATGACGAGCATACCGCGCCCGCATTGCCTTTTATAGTCGTGCACGAGCAGGTGCTGAAGCGGCGGAGCAGGCAGCATGACCCCCAGTTCGGGCAGGCA
This sequence comes from uncultured Eggerthellaceae bacterium, assembly GCA_946631805.1. Next base: position 2,009 of record CAMPAJ010000007.1, on the reverse strand, counting down.
ATCAGCTAGCCCCGCCGCAAGCTTAACATCGCCGCGTTTGCGCAACAGGACGATAGGACGCGCCGCCGACGCAAGGACCCCCTCTTCGGTTGAGGAAACCTCGCATACCTCGCGCGCATCCTGCACATCGGCCACCATGACGGCAAACGCCTTCCCATCACGACGCTTGCGCGACCGCAAGCGCGCAAGCGCGTCGGGATTGAGCGCATCGCATGCCAGATGAAAACCACCCAGCCCCTTGACGGCCACGATGCCGCCCGCGACGAGCACCTCGACCGCCGCCCCGATAATCCGATCGGAAACCTCGAGCGTCGTGCCCCAAACAGCCTCGTCAACAGCCCCCTCAAGCAAATCGCCGCACGAAAACGAAGCGAAGAGCTCGCTTCCCCTCATGCGTTCGGGGACCTGCAAGCTAATGTGCGGCCCGCACTCGAAGCACGCATCGGGCTGCGCATGAAAGCGCCGGTCGGCAGGGTCGGAATACTCGCGAGCGCAGGTATCGCACATCGCGAAGCCCGCCATCGACGTTGAAGGGCGGTCGTATGGCAGCGAATCGATGATGGTAAACCGCGGCCCGCAGTTCGTGCAGTTGATGAACGGGTAACGATACCGCCTATCGGAGGGGTCGAACAGCTCGTGCAGGCAATCATCGCACGTGGCCAAATCGGCCGAGACGAGCGTCCCTTCGTCGGCATCGTCTTCTTGCGACTCGCGAATCTCGAAGGACGTGCAATCTTGCAACGGCACCTCTTTGAGCTCGACCTCGGTAATGCGCGAAGCGGCCGGCGGGTTCATGTGCAGCTCGGTAACGAACTCATCGAGCAATTTGCCCTCGCCCTCAGCGTGGATAAACACCCCGTCCAGGTCGTTAAGCACCCATCCGGTAATGATATAGCGCCTGGCCAGCCGATACACGAACGGCCGAAACCCAACGCCTTGCACTATCCCCCGCACCCGAATATCAAGCGCCTCGATCACAGCAACCCACTTTCCGCATTCAAACACCAAAGCCCGTGTAAGAAGATGATTCTATCCCTACCGCCCTCCCGCTTAGCCCCGAACCCCCAGAATGCCCAACGTCTTCGCACTTACGTTTGAACGGCGTCGAAGAGTTCGAGCCAGGGTGGCATCGCTGAGGTTGCCATGCTCGAGCGCGTACTTGGTGAGATGCTTGCCGTAATGGCCCGCGCCCTCGAATGCGTGAGGCATCTTCTTGAAGACGCCCGGCGGCCAATCGTGGTGACGTGAGCGGGTGGCGGTGGCAATGGCCCCGTGGCGCGGCGGGCAAACATAGGTGACACTCGCGCTTCGGGTCCCGCCGACGATGGGTCGACCGAGCGCGCCCGGAACTGTCGCATGGCAATTGACAGAACGGTTGGCTTTCGCTGGTAGAATGTGGGTATAGCAAACATCGCATTGGAAGGTGCGGCCATTAAGCGCGGCGAACCTGGCCGGTCGAGAACCGCAGGCGCCATCAGCGAGCGGCCGGCCAAGGAGCGGAGGGCATCGGGCCATGGCTTCCAGCATCTCATACTCGGCCGTGAAGATCGACGAGGCGTTCTACGAGGACGTGATAATCGAGCGCCTGCGCGACGAGCACGGCTACACGCACCTTTACGGCCCGGACGTCGAGCGGGCGAGCGAGAAGTACGACGACGTGTTTCTGCCCGGCGTTCTGCCAAGCGCGCTTAGGCGCATCAACCGGGGGCTACCGGAACAGGCCATCCAGGAGGCCGTGCTCAAGCTCGGCTCCTTCGACACGGGAACGCTCGAACAGCGCAACGAGGCCTTCGCCGACTGCCTGCAGAACGGCGTGGAGGTCCACTTCTTCGACGGCACGGAGGAGCGCGACGACATCGTATACCTGATCGACTACGCGCACCCCGAGAACAACGACTTCCACGTGGTGAACCAGTGGACGTTCGTGGAGTACTCCGAGAAGCGCCCCGACGTGATCGCGTTCGTGAACGGCATGCCGCTCGTGCTCTTCGAGCTGAAGAGCCCGTCGC
>CAMPAJ010000006.1 GCA_946631805.1 uncultured Eggerthellaceae bacterium | reverse complement strand
GAACAGCGAGCATGCATAGAGCTGGGAAGGGAGGCTCGCGCACATGGTCAGAAGTAAAGGCTGCAACGCCTTGGCCACCTTAGGCGTTATGCGGTCCTGCAGGGCAAGCGTTCCAAGCGGCAAAAACACGACGATACCGATTGTCGATAGCGCGGACAACGCAAGCGATGCCGAAACGGCCGCATGCGGTTCGATCGCCAAGATGACGATAATGCTGATTCCGAGCGCATTGAGCGATGACGCCCGGCGTTTGCCGAAGAGGGCCAGGATGCCGACTGAAGACATAATGGATGCTCGTATGCACGATATAGGCATGCCCGCAAAAACGGTATAGGCGCCCATTGCGAATACAAGCAGCACGATACTGGCCTTGCGAGGCACCTGAAGCATCTTCAGCAGCGTGCCCAACAGGCTAATCACTATGACAAGATGCGCTCCGGACACGGCCACGAAATGCGCGAGCCCGGTGCTCTGGAATTCGCTATAGGACCGAGAGGAACGAATGTTTTCGCGATAACCGCATACCAGAGCCTGTAAGAGACCGCTCTCATCGGTATGGGAACCGATGAGTGTTACGGCATGCTGTCGGATAGCGACAAGGGAGTCGACCGGCTGTTGAGCGATCCGGCCCCGCACCTTCTTCACGCGCAGCATAACGCACGTACCTTGCTGCCAAGCGAAGTCCTTGTTCTTTTGCGGTATGCGCTCAAGGGTTCCCGAAACTTCGTATTTCTGCCCATTGAGCAGCGTCGTATGCGCTGGAAACTGAGCTTGCACGACAAAGCCATACCCGGTGGCAAGCTCAACCTTGCACAGTGCCCGTGGCCCAAACCCGTTATCGGCCCCGTCTTCGAGGATCGTAATGGAGAATTCCGACGTAACGGGCCGCTCTACCTTTGATTCCGCGTCATGAAGCAGGTAAGCATCGACTCCCGCAATGAAAACACCGACGAAAAGCGCCGCAAGTATCAAGCAGGCAGAACGTTGCTTTGAAAAGGCTGCAGGGACGAGCATAACAAACGTCGAAACAGCGCTGCAAACTACAAGGGTTAAACAGATGCTCGCGCCAACATCCTTACATGCGCTATAGCATACCGCGCAGGAGCACCACTGCGCCATGGCGCACATGAAAACGGGAGTGAGCAACGGCCTGCGCGGCTTTGAACGGAGGTCTCGCATGTGAAGTTATACGCAAACGAGGTCAGCAATTGACGCAAGCTTCTTCTCTCCGATGCCCGATACCCTGGTTAGGTCTTCAACCGATGCGAAAGGGCCGGACGCCTCCCTCTCGGCGATAATCTTTTGGGCTGTTGAGGGGCCAATTCCCGGCAATGTCTCGAGTTCGTCGGCTGTAGCGGTGTTTATGTTCACCTTCGAAGTTCCCGCAGACGAGGCACTCGGTGATGATACGGGCGTTGTTCGCGCTGCCGTATCGAGATTCGCCTCGTCGCTGAGAGACAGGACGTGGACATGCTCTCCATCGGAAACTTTTTGCGCTAGGTTGATCGACTCGAGCCGGGCGTCAGATGTCGGTCCTCCGGCGGCCTCAATCGCGTCTGCTATTCGATCACCGTTGTGGAGCGCAACAAGCCCCGGTTTTCTAACCGCTCCAGAAACATGCACGTAGACCGTTGAATCCGCACCTGACGATTCCTCGTCAGGTGCAGCACCATCTTGTGACAACTCGAGTCCGGCGCCATTAGACGACGATGCGTTTGAAGGCTCAGATACCTCAGACACGTCTGCAAGACTCGATCCTGAACGGTTGAGCTGAATATCGTTGGCGGTGGCAGTTTCGAGAATAGCGTTGCCGGCAAAAACTGCCACCATGACCAAGAGCGCTGTAAGCCCAGCAAGCGCCGGCTTGCTGACGCGGGCGAGGCCGAGCTTGGACCGTATGTTTTCGTAGTGCTTTAGTTCCACGTTCTCGCTCCTCGTCCTCGACAGCGAGATAACTATAGAACGACAACCTTTCCCAGCAAGGAGCGCAGAGCAAACTCGCTCAAGCGCAAGAAATGGTGTGGGGCTTTCCTGCGACTAGCTGGAAAGCCCCACATGAATAATTTGATTTAGCTTGGGCCTTACCCAGCTTTAACCCTGCTCTTGAACGATGGGCACTTGTAGTCCGTTATCTCGGCATTTGCCACGAGTTCCTCAATCCACTCGTCTTGTGGAAAGAGGTCTTCGGCTTCTTTTACCAGATTAAGCTTCGCATGCGTTTCGGGATTGCGCGGCATGAAAAGCGTGCAGCAATCAGGAGCGTCCTGCGAAGAAATCTCGAATGTTCCCAACCGTTGGGCTTCTTCGATGATCTCGAGCTTGTCTGTGCCGATAAGGGGCCTGAACACGGGAATGTCGACTGCATCGTCGGTTGCCCGAATGTTATCGAGCGTTTGCGAAGCAACCTGGCCGAGGCTTTCGCCCGTCACGAGCGCCCCTGCATGCTCGCGCATGGCAATGCGCTCAGCAACTTTGAACATGAGCCTTCGATACATGATGATGCGCAACGACGGCGGTGCAGAAAGCGCTATCTCCTTCTGGTAATCGCCGAATGGGACTACGTACACACGCGCTATGCAACCCGTACGTTCGAGGACATGAGCGATGTCGTCGACGAGGTACTCGCTCGCATCCGACGTTTGCGGTCTTCCCGAAAAATGCACGCCGATGCAGTTGGCTCCACGACGAGCGAGCTTCCAGAGCGCCACGGGCGAATCGATGCCGCTCGAAAGCAAGCATACGACGGTGCCGGAACTGCCTACCGGCAATCCCCCGATGCCTCGATGGCTGCGAGCATATATATAGGATGCATTTTGCACGACCTCGACGGTGACCGTCACATCGGGATCTTTCATCTTGACGATTTTGTTCGGAAAAGCATCGCATAGATCAGATCCGATGATCCTGTTCATAGCCATGGAATCGGTCTCGAAATCCGTATGGTTGCGCCGTGCATGCACCTTGAACGTCGTGAAGTCGTCGCACTCCGATAAGGCGTTTACGGCAACCTGTCCCATGATTGCAAGATCCCGCTCGCATTTGAATCCGCACGAGACGCGTGCAACGCCTGGCGCCATTCGCAACGCGTCTGCCACTTGCAAAGCAACGTCGAGCGAGGTGCCCTCTTTGAGGAATACGCACAAGCGTCCCGAAATGCGATGAACGGTTACTACGGGATAACCGTCAAGAAGCGCCTCGACGTTCTTGACGAGACGCTTCTCGAAAACAGAGCGATTGCGGCCTTTGAGGCCTATTTCATGATAATGAACTAGGCAGATGCGCTGATGTTCTTCTTGCATGACGCACTAGTGGTTCTTCACGTCGATAGACTCGGGATCGAACGACACATCATCGCGCGCAATTTCGTTAAATGCGATCGACAAGGGTTTCTTGTCGGACGCACGCGCGATTTCGACGGCAGTTTGCATTTGGATGGCGCGGTCGCGCTGGCCACGCAGCATGTCGTTGATGTCGTGCGCACGCTTGCTGGCTATCGAGCACAGCAAGAAACGGTCGTTGTCGGTCTTATCGAGCAGGACGTCGATTTTCGGTTCAATAATGCTCATAACACCCCTACTTCGTTTGTTCAGCTTGTTCGTTCACATAGGCGATGAGCTTGGCAGCTGCATCATCCAAATCATCGTTCACAAGCGTGTAATCATACTCGTTCTTGCGAGAAAGTTCCAGTTTAGCCGCTTCCATCCTGCGGCGAATGGTCTGCTCATCCTCGGTTCCCCGCCCCACAAGCCGCCGTTCGAGCTCCTCTATGGACGGTGGCTCGATGAATACCAGGTGCGCCTCGGGTTTCTTGTCGCGAATCTGGAAAGCGCCTTGCACGTCGATCTCGAGTATTACCTGTTTGCCCTCTGCGATATGTTCGTCGACGCTAGCACGCGGCGTGCCATAGCAGTTCCCCGAATATTCCGCCCATTCAAGAAGCTCGTCTCGTTGCACAAGCTGCATGAAAGCATCGCGGTCCAAGAAAAAGTAGTTAACGCCATGCTGTTCGCCTTCGCGCGGTTGACGTGTCGTGGCCGATACCGAGAGCCAGGCATCGGGGATTTCACGCAACAAACGGGCCACCAGCGTGCCCTTACCAGCACCTGATGGCCCAGATATTACAAAGAGATTACCTTTGCGCATGCGGTCCAATTAGCCCAGACGCTCCAGCAGGGCAGCCTGCTGACGCTCGCCCAGACCGCGCAGACGGCGGCTCTCGGCGATCTGCAGCTCGTTCATGATCTTCTCGGACTTGGCCTTGCCATAGCCGGGAAGCGTTTCGATGAGGGTGGAGACCTTCATACGGCCGATGATGGGGTCGTCCTTCATGTCGATAACTTCCTTGAGCGTGAGCTTGCCACTCTTCAGCTTCTCGCGGATCTCGGCGCGCTTGATGCGAGCTTCCTTTGCCTTCTCGAGTGCTGCCTTGCGCTCTTCGTCGCTCAATTTAGGAATTGCCATTGTTGGTTCTCCTTTATCCTCGTAATCAATATTCAGCTCATTTGCTCGGGCAATGGTAGCGTAAAACACTGCCACGCACCGTTTTAGCGCAACAAACCCACAAACATCGTAAGCATCTTACGATGACCACGGTTGCGTTTTAGAGTGTGTTGCGGCTGATGTGGGAACATTCTATTACTGTTTTCCCACGTCGACAAGAAAAAGTTTGCATTTGTGCAGGAAAATGGTATATGAATGCAGATATTCTTCGTTTGACTTGAATGCATATTACTGGTATGTGGCTATGACCAGCCATTATTTGCATAATGGCTGGTCAGCTTAAACGATGTACCGTTTAAAGCGTCGAGACGATTTCGTCAAACGCCCTTGCAGGATCTTCTGCTTTTGTGATTGGGCGTCCGATAACGATATGTGAAGCACCATGAGCGAAAGCCTCGGCTGGAGTAGCTACGCGGCTCTGATCCCCCTTGTCGGCGCCAGCTGGCCGAACGCCTGGCGTGACGATATAGGCACGAGGACCTAGGATTTCCCTGAGCATGGAAGCCTCTTGCGGTGAAGCCACAACACCCGAGATGCCGGCTTCCTTCGCAACGCCCGCAAGGAGCGCCACCTGGTCGGCCGGCGTTCTCTCGATGCCGATCTGGGCGAGCCCCGCATCATCCATGCTCGTGAGCACGGTGATTCCGAGTGTTATTGCCGATGATGCCTCGCCTCGTTCGGCAGCGGCAGCTTCCACTCCCCTTTGCGCTGCCTCGAGCATCGCCTGGCCTCCGAGGATATGCATCGTAATCATGTCGGCCCCGGTGAGGGCGGCCGACTTAGCAGCACCCTCTATCTGGAACGGGATGTCATGCAGCTTCAAGTCCAGGAAAACCTTGTATCCACGCTGCTTGAAGGCGGCGATGACTGACGGGCCGCATGCATAGTACAGCGTCATGCCCACCTTGACCCATTTTGCACGACCGCGCAGCTTCTCTGCGAGGTCGACGGCTTCATCACGGCCGCAGTCAAGAGCGACGATAATGCGATCGGAAGCCGGCACGTTTGCGAAAGCGTTCGTCATTGCAGTGCTCCTATCAACTCGTTGACGTCGGTTACCCCATGGCGCTCGCAATAGTCTGCGATACCGTCGATAACCTCGATCGTGCTTTCGGGATTGACGAAATTGGCAGTTCCTACGGCTACGGCAGTAGCGCCTGCAAGCATGAATTCCACGGCATCAATCCCGTTGGATATGCCGCCCATGCCAAGGATGGGTATGGACACAGCCTTGCTCGTCTCCCAAACCATGCGTAGCGCAACGGGTTTGACGGCGGGACCCGAAAGCCCGCCTACTTTTCGGGCCAGAAGCGATGTGCGGCGCTCTGCGTCTATCGCCATGCCCAGAAGCGTGTTAATGAGCGAGACGGCGTCTGCGCCCGAGGATTCGGCAGCACGCGCTATCTCGGTCACGTCCGTTACGTTGGGCGTGAGCTTGACTATCAGGGGAAGCTTCGTCGCCTCGCGACACAGCGCGATGACGTCTTGGACGCTTTTGGGGTCCGTTCCAATCGTCATACCGCCCGCATCGACGTTCGGGCATGAAATGTTTACTTCGTAAGCATCCACGAGGCCCGTTCCTTCGAGGGCCTCGATGACGCTCACGTATTCTTCGAAGCTATGCCCCGAAACGTTTACGATGGTAGTTGCGCCAATCGATCGCAGCCATGGCAGCTCGACTTCTTTAAGGTGATCGACCCCGGGATTTTGCAGGCCAATGGAGTTAAGCATGCCGCTCGGCGTTTCGGCTATACGGGGGCTGGCATTGCCTTCCCACCCGTTAAGCGAAACGCCCTTCGTAGTTACGGCGCCAAGCGCCGCGACGTCGACGAAATCCGAATACTCCCTACCTGCGGCAAACGTGCCCGAAGCCGTGGTGACGGGATTCTTCATAGGAAGCCCGCCTAGATTCACGTTGAGGTTCACCGCCGTTTCACGCGGCTTGCGCATAGCTACCACACCACCTTCGTCGCATCGAATATCGGTCCGTCGACGCACGAACGCCGCTTTCCTTCCGTCGTGTCTACCACGCAGGACAAACATGCGCCAATACCGCAGGCCATTCGCTTTTCCATGGAGACCTCTGTGAACACGTCGTTTGAAGCACCGAGGCCCGCGACGATCTTCATAAGCGGTTCGGGACCGCATACGGCAAGGTAGTCGTATGGCTCGCCATCTTCGCTGCAACCGTTTTGCAGGCGCTCTTCGACGAGGGAGGTGCAAAAGCCGGCACGCCCATACGTCCCGTCATCGGTCGCGCAGAAAGGCTCTCGTCCCAGGAGTTTTTCGTAGCGTTCGCGAGTGACGAGCGCATCACGCGTTTGAGCGCCGAGCACGACGTCGAGCGTGCAACCAAGCTCGACAAGACGCTGTGCCATCATGAACAGCGGTGCGGCACCGACTCCCCCGCCGACTATGAGCGCATGAGTGCACGTGCCCGCATCGAACCGTTGCATGGAGGTCCATGTATTGCCTACCGGACCGATCATCTCAACGCTTTCGTGCGCCAGGGTTGGCAGATAGCGCGTAAGCGCACCGACTTCCTGATAGAGGATGTCAACGGTTCCCTCATTTGAATCAGCTGCATATATCGAAAACGGCCGTCTGAGGATATGGTCGTTAGCGCCCGGAATCTTCATATGAACAAACTGTCCGGGCTGAACGCGTGACGATATCGCTGGAGATTCAAGAACCATGAGGTTGAGCCGAGGGCCAACATGCTCGTTCGAGACGATGCGAGCGGTTTCATTTACCAAAGCAGGCATATCCCTCCCCTCTTTGTGATAACGCTACCGCGATTATACCCAAAAGATGGCTCCGTAATCGAGAACGACCGAGCACATGCAATGCTCGGTCGCTTCTTCACGGGTTATAAATTGCATCTACGCGATGGCGCCTCTTAGAAGGCCTCCGTCTCGATGATGAACTTGACCGACCCTTCCGTTCCTTCCGTGATGCCGGAGAAGTTGTTGTAATGCTTTGCAGCCGCGGTAATCGCGTCGAGCCTGTCTGTGAACGGCAGCAAATCTTCATCGATGAGGTCCGATATGCCCTTAAGCCCTTCCTCGCTGAACGTCTTCATGCCTTCGGTCAGCTCGTCGGTCGACTTCATCGCGGTGTCCGTGCCCTTCTCGAGCGTCTTCATCGCGTCGTCGTACTCGAACATCTTCTCGGCCAGTGTGTCGGAGCTGTCTGCCACTTCGCCTGCTCCGCTCACGACGGCGTCGATGCCTGCGATCACGCTCGGCACGGTAGCGCTCAGCGTTTGCAGGTTCGTCGAAATCTGGCTTGCGCCCTCAGCCGCGCCATACAGGCCCGTGCCGTCATCCTTGCTGCCCTTGAGTTCGGAAGCTCCGGATTCAAGCTTGCCTGCGCCTTCCTGCAGGTCGCTCGCATTTGTTTGAAGGTCGTTTGCGCTCGTCGCAGCGTCTTCGATTCCCTTCGCCGTGGTTTGGATGCTGTCGTTCATCGACGCAACGCCATTCTTGACGGTCTCGGACGTATCGGAAAGCGCTTGGGCGTTCTTGGCGGCGATATCGAGCTTGTCGTTGAGCTCGTTGATGTTGTCGGTAGCCTCGCCCACGATCTTGTCGACGCCCGCGAGCCCATCCGAAGCGCCTGCCAAGTCGTCAGAGTACGATTTGGCGTTGGTGTAGATTTCCGAAACCTGGTCGCTTACCTGGTTGGAAAGGGCGAGGATGGTGTCATAGTCGTCGCCGAGCTGGTCTTTGTACGTTTCGAGTAGCTCGTTGAGCTCCACGATGCTCTGGTTGGCGTTTGCCGCCGATGCTGCGATGCTCTCCTCGTCGTCGGCCAACGATGTCGTGACCGTCTGCAGGGCCTCGGTGGCAGCAGGCAGATCACCATTGTCCGAAACGATTTCGGTGAGTTGCTTGAGCTCGGAGGCAACGTCTTCGGCCTGCTTTTTGGCATCCTTCAAGCCGTAGACTTTGTCGTTTTCGTCTTCGGGATCGTTGCCGTCGACGAGCTCTGCAAGGCCGGTGTTCAGCTCGTCGGCTGTTTCCTTGAGCGTTTCGCCATCGCTTGCAGCGCTGTCCATGCCGCCCTTCAACGAAGACAGGCCTTCGCCGAGCTTGCCAGCGCCCTCGCCGAGCGCACCAGCGCCTTCGCCGAGCGAGCCGGCATCCTTCTCGAGCGCCTCGGCACCCTCTGCCGCGCTGGGCAGCCCTTCGGCAAGGGCTCCAGAGCCTTCGGCAAGCGCCTGCATGCCGCCCGGAAGATCGGTGGAGTCGTCCTTGACTGTGGCCAGGCTCTCGTACAAATCAGCATTCGCGTCAGCCAGGTCTGCCGCATTGTTGGCGAGCTGGCCGCTTGCGACCTTTGCGCTTTTCGCGCCGTCAGCGAGCTTCTGCAAGCCCTTCTTAAGGTCGTCGGTGCCCTTCATAATCTTGTCCATGGCGTCGGTGAGCTCTTTCGAGGACTCGCCGAGCTTGGCGGTATCCACGTCGTCGGTCTTGAACTCTTCCATAAGGCCGGCGGTCGCGATGGTCATCGACGGTTTCATCGAGAAGTTGTTGATCACGCCCGATACCTCGAAGTAATCGGGGATGTTGAATTCCTTTGCAATGTCGCCGAGGTTCTTCGTGAGTCCTGGGATGGCGTACCCTGCGACGATCGCGTTGTCGCCGTCTTCGATGATCTTGCCATTGGTGACTTCGATGTCCTTGATGGTGTCGCCATCGAACAGCATGGCCGTTATGAACGTGAACGGCACGTACAGGGTTTCTTCCTCACCCTTGATCTGTGTCTTTACCGTGGCCTGGTTCTTGTAGTCGCAACGAATGGTAAGCTTGCCCGATGCGCCGGCCAAGTCTTTCGGCTTGACTTTCTTGCCGTTGAGCTTGTACGTCACCTTGACCGAAACAGGTGCCTTCTTCATCGTGGTGCCCGTGTATTCCACGTCGCCGCCAAGGGTATCCCAGATCATGGCGTCGCCCGAGCCCGTGAAGAACTTGTCGCTTCCGCCATTGGAAATTTCGGTGAGCGTCGACGAGTCGGCGAGCTGCTGTTCGCCGAGCGGATTCTTGAGAGTGGTCGAAACCTCGGTGCTCTTTACCTTGCCCGTGGGATTGGTGTACACATAGACCGTCTCGTACTTTTGGCTGGCCACGGGGGCATTGTACACACGCGTTCCCGTGGACTCGTTCGCCGCTTCGCCCGATGCGTTATCGTCCGTTGTTTCTTCGGCGATAGCAGCTTGCGGCATGATTGCCAAACTGCACAGCGCTGCAAATGCAAAAGAATAGCCAACAGACGTGGCTAGCGCCCTAGGATTAAACATAACTATCGAAACCTCCTGAGCTACGTTTTTGGTGTGTTTAAAGGTTTGCATACATAACTCGTGAGGCTTAGTGTACCAAAAAACACGAACAGTTCATGAGGAAATATCGATATACATAGTGTTGCGATAAAACTTTTTGCAACCCACTAGCGGCTGTAGTGGCAAACGGCCCGCATTGGCATCCAATACGGGCCGTCGTTACGCGTAAATCGGGCGTTTCTTGATGTTATTCCATCGAGATCGCATCCGTTTCGATGATGAACTTGACGCTTCCCGAGGTGCCCTCGGTGATGCCGGCGAAGTTGTTGTAGTCCTTCGCTGCCTGCGTAATGGCATCGAGGCGGTCGGTGAACGGCAGCAGGTCTTCGTCGATGAGGTCGCTAATCTTGGAAATTCCCTCGTCATTGAATTGCTGGAGGCCGTCGAGCAGCGTGCCCGTTCCTTCGGCGGCTGCTTCGGCGCCTTCGGGCAGCGCTGCGAGCGCGTCATCGTATTCGTGGAGCTTTTCGGCGAGCGTGTTGGAGCCCTTGGCGACTTCGCCCGATCCATCGACCACCTTGTCGATGCCGTCGATGAGCGCAGGAATCTTGGAGTACAGGGTTGCAAGCCCCCCGGCGAGCTGGTCGGCACCCGCTGCAGCGCCGTACAGGCCCGTTCCCTTCTGCTCGTCGCCCTTGAGCTCGGCGGCGCCGCTTTGAAGCTTGCCTGCGCCGTCCTGCAGCTGGCCCGCACCGGTTTGGAGCTCCCCTGCACCCGCGCTCAACTTTCCAGCGCCAGATTGCAGCCGGCCCGCACCGTCGCTCAGGCTGCCTGCGCCAGATTGCAGCTGGCCAGCTCCATCTTGCAATTGGCCTGCACCGTCTTGGAGCTGCCCTGCGCCGGCCTGGAGGGCATTAGCACCGTATATGAGCGTCTGCTCGGTTTTCTCGTCGCCCAATCCGGCGACCGCGTTGTCGGTACCCGACTTGAGTTGCTTGAGACCTTCGGTAAGCCCCCCTTCGCCGCCAACTCCATCTGCAATCTGCCCAAGCCCGCTTATAGCTGAGCCAAGGCCGCCATCGATGGCGTCGGTGCCGTATTTAAGCGTATCCAGACTTCCACCCTCGGCGACAGCCTGCCCTATCATCTGAGAACCGGCTTCAGCGCCGCCCTTGATCTGACCCGCGGCGCCAGCGATTGTTTGGGCTCCGTCGGCAATGCTTGATGAGCCATCGGCTATCTGCTCGAGGCCACCTTCAACCGGCGAGTTAGTTCCTTGGGCCTGGCTCAACGCGGTCAAAGCGTTTTTAATGGCAGTATCATCGTCCTCGGTAGCGCCCTTCGCGTCCCCAAGCGCGGCCGCAGCTTCTTCAAGCGCGCTCTGCGTTGCGCCTGCCGCCTGGGCGAGCTGCGTCGCGCTTTGCGATATCGAACTTGCACCATCTTGGATATCGCCTGCACCGTCTTGAATTTGGCCTGCTCCGCCGGCTGCATCGTCCAATTGCCCTTGCATTTGCGATAGAGCGGCCTTGAGCGTGGAAATGCCCTCGGAAACCTGCGAGGCGACTTGCTGGAGCTTCGTGAGCCCTTCGTTCCCCTCGCTTCCGTCGCCGATTACTTTGCGTATACCTTGCTCGACGGTTTCGGTCCCATCGATAAGCTGCTGCGTGCCGGTAGACGCGGTTTCCATGCCCTTCTTAAGCTCGTCGAGCCCCTTGCCCAATTCTTCGGCCCCAGAACCCAGCTGCCCCGCACCTGCGCCGAGCTGACCGATGCCGGTTCCAAGATCGCCGGCACCCTTCTGCAGTGCGTCGGCACCATCTTTGACCTGGCCTGCGCCTGCGCCCAAATCGTCCGCACCTTTTCCGAGCGCTCCTGCGCCGTCTTTAACCTGTCCAGCACCAGTGCCAAGGTCGCCGGCACCCTTCTCGAGCGCAGCCGCGCCATCAACGGCAGCAGGAAGGCCGTCGGCAAGCTGCTTGGACCCATCCGCGAGCTTCTTCACGCCGTCAGGAAGCTCGCCCGTGGAATCCTGCATCGTTCCAAGGCCGTCTGCGAGCTGGTCGGCACCGTCGGCAAGCGTATCGGCGCCATCTGCCAACTGGCCGCTTGCGACCTTGGCGCTCTTCGCGCCGGCAGCCAGTTTGTCCAGACCGTCTTTCAGCGTGCCCGTACCGTCCAAGATCTCGCTCATGGCGTCTTTGAGCTCACCCGATGCATCCTCAAGCTCGTCGGTCTTGATGTCGTCGGTATTGAAATCCTCGAGCAGGCCTGCCGTTGCAATCGTGAGCGACGTCTTCATCTCGAAATCGGTCACGTCGGCCTCGACCTCGAAATAATCGGGTATATCGAAATCTTCTGCAATCTTTCCAAGGCTCTTCTGAAGGCCCGGTATGGCGTAGCCTGCGACGATGGCGCGTTCGCCATCGTCGATGAGCTTGCCGTTGGTCACCGTCGCGTTCTTGAAGTTCTCGTTGTCGAACATCATGGCCGTAATGAACGTGAACGGCACGTACAGCGTTTCCTCTTTATCTCGTATCGTCGCCGTGACCGATGCGTTGTTCTCGTAATCGCAGTGAATCTTGAGCTTTCCGGTAGCGCCGGCAAGCTGGGACGGATCGACTTTCTTGCCATCAAGGAAGTACGTGAACGAAACCGAGACCGGCGCCTCTTTCGTGGTCTTGCCGGTGTAGTACACGTCCTTGCCTTGCGCATCCCACACCATGCCGTCGCCAGAGCCCGTGAACGTGCCGTCACCCTCGGCGTTTTCTATATCGGTGAGCTCGGAAGAGTCCGCGATCTGGCCATCGCCCACGGGGTTCTTGAGCGTGGTCGAGACCTCCGTGTTCTTGACCGATCCGTCGGGGTTCGTGAACACGTACACGGTTTCGGATTTCTCGCTGGCAACGGGGGCATCGTAGACGCGCTTGCCTGTCGATGCCTCCGATGCGGTGCCCTCGTCAGCTGCGTCGGATTGCTCCTCGGCGATGGCCGGCTGCGGCATGAAGGCCAGGCTACAGAGCGCAGCGAATGCGAACGAGTACCCGACCGATGTCGTAAGCGCCTTGGGATTGAATTTCATATGTTAAACCTCCTGAGCTTTGAGCGCGGCGCGCCCTTTGGGTTCGAATCCATGGCTTGTCCTGACGATGAGCTTGTCGAACGTCATGAAGAATGCGGGGAGTATGAACAGTACGCACAGCGTCGAGATAAACGCGCCGCGCGCCATCAAGCCGCAGAGCTGGCTGATGAGCCCCATGCGAGCTGCGAAGGAAACGCCGATGGTCGCGGCGAAGAACGACAGGCCGCTCGTAACTACGGCGGGGAACGTCATCCTGAATGCCATCTCGACCGCTTCGCGCTTCTCGAGCCCGCTTGCGCGTTCGCGTTTGTAGCGCGTCGTCATCAGGATGGCGTAGTTTACCGTCGACCCGAGTTGGATGGTGGAAATGCAGATCGGCGAGATGAAGCACATGATGTCGTTCGTGTAATAGGGCAAGCCCAAGTTGATCATGATGGCAAGTTCTATGACGAGCACGAGGATGAACGGCAACGTCACGGAGCGGAAGGCGATGGCGATGATGATGAGGATAGCGATGATTGCCAGCGCGTCGACGACGACGAAATCGTGGTCCATGATTTCCGTCAGGTCCTTCGTAGCCGGCGCCTCACCTATGAGCATGCCGTTCGGGTCGTATTCCTTCATGATGGCGTTGATCGTTTCGATTTGGCGATTGACCTCCTCGGACGATACGTCGTATTCGGAGTTGATGAGTATGAGCTGGTTGCCTTCGTTTATGAACACTTCCCTCAGGCGTTCGGGAATCAGCTCGTCGGGCATAAGGCCGCCCTTGACGGAATCGTATCCAAGCGCATATGCGACGCCGTCCACGTCGGAAATACGGTCGAGCATTTCCTTTGCCTTGTAGTGCGGTACGTCGGCGCTCATGAGGATCATCTCCGTCGTCGCAACGTCAAAGTCTTCCTTGAGCTTCTTGTTCGCGGTATCGAACTGCGTTTCCTCTTCGCTCAGCGTACTACCCGGCCCGATGACCATGCTCGTGAAGTCGTAATACACCGGCTTGTTGAGAAAGCCGTGTACGGCAGGGAACACGAGCGCGACGGCCAAGCACATGAACACGATGACGGCCGGCTTGGATGTGATGATCTTAGCGAGACCGCCCACGTCGGGAATCAGGCGTTTGTGCACCAACCTCAGCATCGGTTTCTTAAAGGTAAGGATAAGCGAAGGCAGGATGGTGACGGTGCCGATGAGGCCGAGTATGCACCCCTTGGCCATGACGATGCCCAAGTTGACGCCGAGCGTAAACGACATGAACACCATGGCGAGGAACCCAGCCGTCGCAGTCATCGACGAGCTGAAAATGGCCACGAGCGTCTCGGCAATGGAATGGGCCATTGCTTCGTTATGGTCGTCGTACTTTCGGATGTTCTCTTCGAAGCTCGACCAGAGGAAAATCGAAAAGTCCATCGTCACGGCGAGCTGCAATACGGCGGCAAGCGCTTTGGTGATGTACGACATCTCGCCGAGGAAGAAATTCGTGCCCATGTTGTACACGATGGCCATTCCAATGCTTATGAGGAACACGAACGGCGCAAGGAACGTGTCGGTGCACAGCAAGAGCAGGAGAATAGAGCACAAGACCGCGACGGCTACGTAATAGGGCTCCTCGTGGTCTGCGATGTCTTTGAGGTCGAGGACGAAGGCGCTCATGCCGCTGACGTAGACGTTCTCGTCGGCGAGGGCGCGGATCTGCTCGACGGCGTTGAGCGTGTTCTCCGCCGATGTGCCCTCCTCGAAGAACACGGCGATCATCTGCGCATCGCCCTTCTTGAGCTTGCTCAGGTATTTCTGCGGAATGGCTTGTTCGGGAATCGAGCTCTTCTGCGCGATCTGGCCATAGCTCAGGGCCGTCGCGACGCTCGGAACGTTCTCTATCTTATCGGTCAGATCTGCGACGGCTTTGTCATCGAGACCTTCGGTCACGATGAGCGAGAAGGCGCCTTTGCCGAAGTCCTCCTTGAGGATTTCCTGCCCTTTAACGGTGTCGATCTGCTCGGGCAGGTAGGTGAGCAGATCGTAATTCACGGGCGTATGCAGGTAGGCTATGGCAGAAGGTATAAGAAGCAGGACTGCTACAACGAGGATGGGCAATCTCAATTTTACGACTAATTCACCAAACTTTTGCATAGCTAGCTCCACGTATACACCTTATTTTGTATCCTAAGGGATGCTAAATACAATTTTTAGGTGTATAAAGAAGCAATTTTGGCCAAGTGCCTAAATTTTGGGCACTCGGTTAAAATTGACTAAAGCTAACTTTACACGCTAGCGGGTGCAGCTATTCTCCAGTGCAAGGCGAACGGTGCCTTCGAGCATGCGAATCGCATTGGCGATGAAGGCTTCGACGTCGCGCGTCAGCCCTTCGCGCATGATGTTGATGACGGCCCCTTCGAGCATGCTGGCGTACAGGAACACGATGTCATTGAAATCTGTCTCGGAGGGGTTTAGGCCCGCGCATTGGTTTTGGATGTAACTGCGCATGCAGATTTCCGATGCGCTGTACAGGTATGACGTTAGCACGTCGTGGTTTATAGAGGTGTAAACATGGTGTATGGCCCGGCGGGTCTCCAGGACGAAGCGCGTGGCCTCCTCAAAACTCTGCTGCAGCGTTTGCACGTTCTCGATTTCGGCGAGCAGGTTTTGCTCCTCGCTGATGAAGAGCTTTTCGAGCAGGTCGTAAATATCATGGAAGTGATAATAGAACGTGTTCCTGTTGATACCGCATTCCCGCGCTATCTCGCGAACCGTGATCTTGTCGAGTGGCCGATCGTTCAGAAGCCTCATGAACGTCTCGGTAATTGCCTTTTCGGTTAAGTGCGACATGTAACACCTCTACTGCCGCGGGCTCCAAGCCCCGCTGAAAAGTCGCTTCGCATAAACTCACAGATGAATGGGCTCGTCGGTAATGACGTAGCCCTCCCTTGCGGCGAATGAGTCGCGAGAACGGTTCTCGCGACTCATTCAGGCTGCCAGTACAGTGGAAGTACTCTTTCCTAGGTAAAAACTTACAGATGAATGGGTTCGTCGGTAATGACGCCGTCCTCCATCGTGGCGTACCCGCCCACATAGACGTCCGTTGCACGCCCGGTGAGCTCCCAGCCCACGAAACCGCAGTTCTTGGCCTTGGATTCGAAGCCGTCCTCGGCAACGGTCCAGGTAAGGTCGGGGTCGATGACGGTCAAATCCGCACGCGAGCCCGGCTCGATGGAGACGCGGTCGATGCCGATGATGCGCCGGGGGTTGATGCTCATGAGCTCGACGAAACGCTCCCAGGTGATCTTGCCGGTGTTCACGAGGTTACCCACGACGAGCCCGACGCTCGTCTCGATGCCGGTCATGCCGAACGGCGCGAGCTCGAATTCGCGCGCCTTCTCGTGGTCGGCGTGGGGCGCATGGTCCGTGACGATGCAGTCGACCGTCCCGTCAACGACGCCGGCGATAACCGCGGCCGCGTCGTCTGCCGTGCGCAGGGGCGGGTTGACCTTGAACGACGTGTTGTAATCTTCCGCGATCGACTCTTCGGTAAGGAACATATGGTGCGGCGTGACCTCGCACGTGACGCTCACGCCGTCCGCCTTGCCCCGGCGCACGAGGTCGAGCCCGTGCGCGCTCGAAAGGTGCTGGATGTGAATGTGGCCGCCCGTGAGCTTGGCGATTTCGATGTCACGCCCGATTTGAATCTCCTCGCCCGTCGCGGGCCAGCCCAAAAGCCCCAGCCGCGTCGAGACGGCGCCCTCGTTAATCTGCCCTTTGCCGACCAAGCTCTCGTCCTGGCAATGGCTGCTCACGGCCTTGCCGAACTGCACGGCGTAGTCCATGACGCGCCGCATCATGCCGGCCGATTGGACTCCGCGTCCGTCGTCGGTGAACATGACGGCTCCATGTGCGACCATATCGCCCATCTCGGCAAGAGCTTCGCCCTTCTCGCCTGCCGTGCAAGCCCCCGAAACATGGACGCGGCATTTGCCGACCGAGGCGGCTTTCGAGCGCACGTATTCAACGACGGCGCCCGCGTCGATGACGGGGTTGGTGTTGGGCATGCAGCAAACGTCGGTGAAGCCGCCGTGCGCTGCAGCGCGCGTTC
>CAMPAJ010000005.1 GCA_946631805.1 uncultured Eggerthellaceae bacterium | reverse complement strand
ATGGAGCCGTTGATCTTCTCGCCGATGATAATCACGTTGTGCCTCCTTGGTTCTTACAAAGGTGTTCAAAAAACCCAGCGATGCTGATTGTAGCAGTAGAAGTCGAACGCTGTCCTCGCACTATAAAGAGAATTTATGCGGTCGATAAAATTATCGGCAAACTGCACAAAATGTTGCCCGCACTACTCTTGCACAAGGTAGTACTTGCCCGTCGCGGCATCGCGGTAGACCTTGCCCGCCTCCTCGTAGCCGTCATCGATTATGCCGTCGCCGTCGGCGTCCATGCTCACTTCACTGCCGGTAATGTCTTCCTGCTCCTGATGCAGGTCGACGCCATAATGGGCGACGAGCGCTACCAGCAGGCCAACCGACATGACCAGCATGCAGTCGGCAAGGTTGGTCAGGTAGCTGTTGGGGTTGACGTCTTCTTCGACGTAGCCGCCCTGACGCCGCAACGACATGCTGTGCTTACGCCTGATCATCGCTCTCCCCCAAATCTTTCGCACGCGAATTCCAATCAATCGGCTCCTTGGAGTCGGTGGACTGCGCCTGCTCGTTTGCAATCTGGAGCGTGCATTCGGCCGCGCTCTCGAATGCCGCCATGTATTTTGCGTACCAGGTCTTGCGAATCACGGAGACCACGAGCGCCACGGCTGCCGCGATCAAGCCCAAAATTGTCGTGTCGAACGCGATGAGCAGGCTTTGCGAAAGCACCTCGGTGTTGCCTTCGCCAATGGCGATCAGGCCCGGGCCAAGCGGGATGAGCGTCCCCATAAGGCCGAACATCGGCGCCACTTTTGCAATGGTGTCGGTGATCTTCACGCGAATGTCGAAATGCTCCTGCTCTTTCGCCACCAGGTTCACGGCCAGCGATTCGCGCGAAGCCTCGTCGATGAGCGGATGCGCGAGCAATTCCAGCAAGGCGTCCTTCTGCCTGCGCAAGAGCTCACTCCGCTCGATGACCATGACGGTATCCGGCTCGGCTCGCAAATCGTCGACGAGCTTCGGCAGCGACGCCTTGAACTGGAGCCGCTCCGTAAACAGCTCGGCTATGAGCATACCGACAATCACGACCATTGCGCACACGAGCGCAATAAGCATCACCACGACGGGCGTTTCCAGCGAACTTGCGATTGTGCGCATCACTTCGATTGGCATACAAACTCCTACTCTTACTATGCTGCATCTCCCAGAGCATTCCCTGATAATCCCAAACGACCGGCATAAAGCCTACGGATACCGAGCACCAACACCGCAGCAAGGGCGACGTTCATAAATACTATGGCCGCTACGGCAGCTAGCCCGCCGCTTTCCGCGTCGGCTTCATCGGGGCGGTCGGGCCTGTCGACGTCGGGGCGCTCGACGTTTTCGAGTTTGACCTCGTCACCGACGAACGAAAGCGCTGTACCCATGCGCCCGGTCTTTTTCGACGCAGCAGCCGACTGCGCCGACTCCGCGGATTTGCTGGCGGCAGATTGCGAAGAAGCCTCTTGCGCCTCGTTCGAATCTTGCTGCTCCTCGCTCGACTGCTCCTCGCTTTGACCTGCAGGATTGCCCGTTCCAGGATTATCGGACTGCTTTGGCGCGGCAGGCGCCGCAGCAGGCGCACTCGTCGGCGACGCCTCGGAGCTCTTTTCCTCGTCTTTCGGGTCCTTAGCCTCCGCGCCATCCGAAGGCTCACTGGCATCTTGCGGAAGATCTTGCTCCGATTCGCCCTGCACGTCTTGCGTATCCGAGGTCTCGTTTTCGTAGGTCGTGCCTTCTTGCCCCGGGTCTTGCCCGGTTTCCTGCTCTTGGCTTTGCTCGCTCGGCTGTTCCTGCTCGGCGGGAGGATTCTTGGCGGCTTCGACGGCCGCCATAACCTCGCTACTCGAATTGAACGAAACCGTGCGCGAATACCACAAGCCATCCTCGAGACCCTTGCTCCCACCGCTGTACGTCGCAAGCGGCATCGGCTGGTTGAGGGCGTCGATGAGGATGCTGAACTGGCGATCTACGTAGCCTTCGAACGGCTCGGTAATATAGTAATTGCTCGCGTCCGTGCCTTCCGAATTCGTCGCCGCAGCTGCTTCTTCTGCCGAGCCGGGATACAGGGCGTTATAGGCCTTGCTCAGATTGAAGGTCACCCACAGCTCCCCGCCAACCGACGTGAGCGTGACGTTGGTTATCTTGCACATATAGGAGCTCGACGAAGCGCTGATGCCGTACTGCCCTTCGGGTATGTCCGCCGCCGTAAGGACGTCTCCCCCGGTCGTAACCTCCTGAGAAGCGGGATAGCTATCGGTCACGTCGTTGAACCAAGCATGGGCGGTGTTAGGAACCAGAACCGCCGCGCACAAAGCGAGCGCCAAGCCGATCAGGCATCTTGTAGCAGAATATGCAAAGCGCGTCATCATGCCACGTCCTTCGCTCGTATGAACAACAGCGTCCGCGTACACATTCCAGCAAGGAGCAGGGCCGTCACGAAGCCGGCCCCAACGATATGCCAGGGGAAATCGCCCGCACGATCCGAAGACCCGGCCAAAGCGACGCCCGATACCGACACATCGTCCGCGTCGCCGCCCGTAGCAGGTTGTTCACTCGAAGCAGAATCGCCGCTCTTCGATTGGGCACTTGCCTCAGAGGCGCTTGACGAGCAGGCGCTCGCGCTCGACTTGGACGAGGACTTACTCGAAGCGCTCGACGAACCCGAAGTGACACTGCGTTGCGACGAGGTCCGGCCTGCAACGGTTGGCACGACCTGGGATCTAGAGCCTCCCGTCACGACGGCCGTTGGCGAAGACCCCGAGCTTTGCGCCGTGGCAGCAGAAGCCGACGAACCGGCAGCACCTCCCGAGCCCGAAGAGCCACCGGAGGCGGCAGAGCTCTTGGAACCGACGCTGCTCGCAGATGACTTCGACCCCGGCTTCGAGCTCGCGCTCTGCTTAGAGCCACTGGCAGGTTGAATGGGCTTAGCCGACGCTATCGCATCATCAAGGGCATTCGAAGCCACCTCCAGCTCGATGGCGTATACGTTGCCCTTCGACGTCACGCTTTGCAGGTTTTTCGCCGCCGTCGTCACGAGGGCGGCGTCCGATGCCACATAGGCGGATGCTGCTTTTTTCTGAGCAGATTGCGCCTTCTTTTTAGCGGTTGCCACATCGTTCGCATTTGCGGGGTTAAGCGGGACGGTCACGGTTATCCGATACGCAATCGAATCGCCTATGTCGTTTACGTCGACCGTGAACGTCGTTGTCGCGTTAATCGCCATGGGCACCTCGAACTGCGGCACGCCATCCACGAATGTAGCCTTGTAGCTTTTGTTCCCGATGCGCATCCTCGAAAACGCGCTCTGGGTATTGCATTTGACGGTGGCCATAACCTTGCCATCTGCGGCAACAAGCTTGGAAACCGACCATGAACGGACTCGCTGCGAAACCGATTTGCCCATGCTCGACGAGGACGTCACATAAGCAGTGTAGTCCCCGTCCGCAAGTGCGACCTCGTTTGCGACGGGGTCGAGCACCTCGCTGGCCCACTGCGCCGATTCGAGCCAGCGGCCATAAGCCACGTCGTTCTGCCCCACTTTTGTACTATCGAGCTCGGCCCGCTCGTTCGGCGTCAGGGCGTTATAGGCTTCCGTAGCTGCTTCGACTGCACCGCGATAGCTTTCCGTAATGTCGTCGGGATCGGCGGGAAGCGCCGCAATGAGGCGCTTCGCCTTCTGCAGGGGCGTTTCGTCGGATGCAGCCGAGGAGCTGGAAGAGCTGGCCGGATCGGATGCAGCTGACGACTCGGAAGACGCACTGGAAGACGAGTTTTCGGAAGACGCCGATGCCGAAGATGAACTCGATGCCTCGGACGATGAGGACGATGAGGACGAGTTCGAAGGCTCTGCAGCACTTGAGCTCTTATCGGGTTCGGATGCAGCACTCGATGCCGATTCACCAGATGAGCCAGATGAAGCTTCCGGGTCTTCCGGATCTTCCGGGCCATCGGAGTTTTGGTTTTCACCCGATGCTGCAGAACCCGAGGACGGGTTTTCGCCCGACGCGCTCGACGAAACAGCCGAGCCCGAAGTCGGCAGCTCTTCAGCATAGGCATTCGAAGAAGCGCGCCCCGACATCTCGAGCGCCGACAATGAGGCACACAGCAATACGACGACCAACATCAACGCCGCTTTGCCAATTTGTTGCCGTATCTCCACCCTCTAACCTTTCATCGCAAACCGCCTGCAGCGCACGAGCGCCGCGTCCAACAGCTCGCGCAATCCACGCATTCGCGCTATTCCGACGCACCCTCTTCTTCGCGCAAGGGAATGCCGCTCACGGCATTTCCGTACGCTTCCACTATCGATTTGGATGACCAAGTTGCACTTGATACCACGTCGACCTGTGTTGCGTCCTCGCCTGCATCTATCTTCTCCTGCATCTTGGCGACCATGCCCTTCACGCGTTTGCCCACACCTTGTATGGCAAACGTCAGATACGTCGAGTTCTCGGAGCTGTCGTATTTGTATGAGGGATCGACAACGCCTTCGCTGTCGGCGAACACATCGCTGATTCGAGCAATCTTTCCGTCAACGACCTCGACTTCGACGATTATGTAATAGGGGGAATAGGTTTTGGGTTCGTCAAGGTCCTTGCAGAACGCATAACCCGAATACGCGCCATCGACGTACAGCGTGGGCGTCTGCCCATCATCGCCTTGGGAAGGATCGTTCGGGTCGGGCGATTCCTCCGATCCGGACGGGTCTTCGGGGTCGGGAGAGTTTCCGCTCGCTGGGTCTTCGGAACCCGTGGAAGAATCGGGGTTCGACGCGCCCTGCGATGGGTCTGGGCTCGCAGCGCTCTGCGATTTCTCGGGCTTCGTCGGTTCCGTAATCGTCACGCCGCCAGCATCTGCAGACTTTTTTAGAGCAGCATAGAAGGCCTTGAGCAGGGATTCCGACGAGTACGTTGCACCGCTCACCGCATCGATGCTCGCCGGATACGACCCCGCCTCGAGTGCAGTAGTTATTTGGGGAACGACGCCAACGTACTTCACACCGCCCCTCGTGCGACCTGCTGCCGCCCAATCCAGGTACGCCTTGTTTTCCGACTCGTTCCATTTGAGGGATTTGGCGCCCGTGTCGCCCTTGGAAGAGCCCGTAACTTTTGAAATACCCGTGACCTTTCCGTTTTTCACGGTGACCGTCATCACGACGTAATAGGGGCTCCATTCCTCTTCGTTGCCCTCACCGCAGGCGGCATAGCCCACCCACGTTCCATCGGCGAGAGACTTGTTCTTTACTGAACTCGAGGTGGAGTCAGAAACCTTCTTCGTCTTCTTCTTCCCGGAGTTTGACGACGACTTCTTGCTGGAATCGGAGCTTGCCTTCGAAGCGGTTGCAGGAGCGTTCGTCGATGTAGCGCCATTTGCGCGCGCCGCCTTGTTCACCGCCGCGACATAGGCATTATATATAGCAGCTGATGAGTACGTGGCACCCGAAACGGCGTCGATTCCCGAAGGGCTGCTGCCCGACCCGAGCGCAGAGTTCATTTGAGACACCACGCCCGCGGCCCCGTTGCGTCCCGAAGCGGCCCAGGTGAGGTATGACTGGTTTTCGCCAGGATCCCATGAAAGAGCGCCGCCGGAATCGGATTGCGACGTGCCCTGCACATCTGTAATGCCGGTGACTTTCCCGTTCTTGACCTCGATGGTCACGGCCACGTAATAAGGCTTCCAACCGTCCCCGTTACCCTGGCCGCACGCCGCATAGCCCGTCCACGTGCCGTCGGCCAAGCCATCCACGCTCGGCGCCGCAGCCGTTTGCACGGCTTCTGCCGGCGCCGGGGTTCCTCCTCCCAGGGCCACGCTTGCGGATGACTTTGACGACTCTTCCTTGGCGTCGCGCTGTTTCAGGGAGGCCACGGTCGATGCCTGAGCAGCTTGCGCCTCTTGCACAAGCGATGGATCGAACATGAGCGGCTCGTAGCCCGATATGACAGAACCGACCATCCCCGCTACGACCAGCGCAGGGATAAGCAGCCACATCGTCGAGCTCTTTAACCGAGAAAACGCTTTCAACGGCACTCCCAACTTATCCTAAAACGGCAAGGGCACATGCCCTGCGATTTCCGAAAACGCCGGCACGTAGCGCATCGCGCCCATCACCCAGCACAACGCCAAAAGCAGAGCCGCTTTAGCCAGCGTATAACCGACGCCCGTCCCCCGCCACAGCAACCACGAATCCTTCGTCTTGCGCACGGGGCGCATAGCTCTGGCAGACACGCGAGTGTCCCCGTCGGGCAAAAGGCCGGCTTCCTGGTTCGTTTCGAGGGCCGCATCGGACGATTCCGCCGCAATTGCTTGCGCGCCGCCAACACGGGCGGCTCCGGAAGTCCCCCGCTCAAGAGCGACATAATTCACGTTGCCCAAGGGGCATGCATCTGCACAGCGTCCGCAGGAGATGCATTCCCCATGAGCAAGCGTATCGGGGTCGGGCCAAATGTCCACTGGGCACGCATCGTGGCATTTGCCGCATCGGGGCGCGCAATGACCGCGCGTCCGGGCGAATTCGGAAACACCCAGCACGGGCATGAGCGAAAACAGCGCACCAAGCGGGCAGAGGAACTGGCAGAAGAATCGTTCGCGCACGATCATGCCAACAACAATAGCCGCGAGCAAGCCGAGCGCAACCCAGCTTACGCCCTCGATCGAGCCCGAGAAAATCCCTGCGAAGGCCACCCAAGGACTAAAGCCCGAATACGCGCCCCAAACACCGAAAAAGCACGCAACGCAAACACCTGCCAGCACAACGTACTTGACCAGAGAAAGAATCCGGACGAGGAGCGCGGGAAACTCGGGCCGGGGTACCGGCGTTTTCGCCCGAACAGCCTCGAATACCGCGTACAGAACATCCCCAAGCGTCCCGAAAGCGCAGGCATATCCGCAGAAGAAGCGTCCGAACACGATCGTGAACACGAGCACTGCCACAAGAAGCGCCACGAACGAAGTCGCCTGCAAAGGTTGAACGGTTCCAAGCTGCGTGAACAGGTACTTAACCCCGCTAAACGTCCCCGAGAACACAGCCGGCGTTAAGATGAAAAACAGCACCTGTACTGCAAAGCGAACGGATTTGTGCAGTTTCATGACGCGTTTGCGCTCTTGGCTGGCTGTCAGCCTCTGACGAGGAGCCTGAACGCTGGCATTTGGATTGACTTGCTTTGCCCCTACTGTCATTGCTGCACCTCCCCCGCCATGGACTTCTGCAACGCCTGGGTTGCGCCGTTGAGCATTCCGACCGACGTGTACGTAGCTCCCGACACGACATCAATGTCGGTTGACTGGGCATCGACGATACGGCCGGGCAGGACGGCGGCCATGTCGAGCCACGCTTTGTCTTCGGACGATGCGTCGACGACCTCGACGGCATCGATGTAGCCGTCCTTGATCGTAACGCGCATCGTCACCAAGCCGCCGTAACCTCGGGCCGACCCCTCAAACGAACCATCGGTCGCATAGGGCCCACGGCTTGCAGCGCGCTCCGCTTGGGCAATCTGATCAGCTACGGCTTCATCGTGCGCTTGCGCCTTGGCCGCCCACGTGCTGAAGAACGCGAACAGCACGACGACAAGCGCCAAGTTGAGCGCCTTGACGCCGAAGAACCTGAATCTGTCGTAGAAATCTTGCACTGTCCGCAAATCCCCATTTACGCAGCTATGGTTGGCAGTCCAAATAGCCGCCAACCATAGCGTTGTTCTTCATATATGGCATGTTCATGCCAATGAAATTGCTACTTGACCTTGACCACGAGCTTCACGTTCTTGACGGTGGTCTTGGCGTAGTTGCCTTTGGCCGCGGCCGTGACCTTAACCTTGAGGGTGTACGTACCCTTCTTGGTGCCTTTCTTGACAGTCACCTTGCCGTTCTTGGCAATGGAAACCTTGCCGCCAGCGGTCTTGGCAGCGGTGTAGGTCACCTTGCCGTTTCCGCTCGCCTTGAACTTCACGGAAAGCTTTTGGGCCTTCTTCTTAACGTTCTTCGCCTTTAACGTATAGGTCTTGGCGGCCTTGATGGTTTGCTTGGCCTTGGCGATCGTGAACGTTGCGGACTTGGCGCCGTTGTAGACGCCCTTGCCCGTCACGGTTACCGTGGCCTTGCCGGCGTTCTTGTTGTTCTTGTAGGCGACCGTGTAGTCGGTGCCGTTTATCAGCATCTTGCCAGACTTGGATTTGACCGTCACGGCAGGCGCCAAGGCCTTGCCTGTATAGGTCAAGCTCGTCTTGGCGAGTTTGATGGAAGCGTTCTCGATTTTCTGGTCATTCCATTTAACCAAAGCTTCTTTGGTGGCTTCTTTTATCCAATGGCTCGTTTGAGTTGCGCCTGAAACAACATCTATCGAATCAACGCTCGCCGGATTAGTGGCATCGATTTTTGCATCGATAATCCGCTCCTCCATGTAGTAATGGCACGGCTCGAAATATGGCATTTCCATCTCGGGCACAGCCGGCATCGCTATACCCTTGCCGGTTACTACCACATCGGTCACAAGTCCATCTTCGATCGTAACAGTGGAAACGATGCGCCATCCGTAGCTCTTATGATAGTCGCCGCTGTCGGGATTGGTTTCGGTGACATTGGTAATGGTCGTCCAGCCAGATTGAACTGTCTCCGCTGATCCACCATTTAAAACGTCCACCATACCAGCCGAGATTCCGCTATAAGCGTAAGAAGCCATGGGGGCGCAAAAAGCTGCGAGTATGCCAGCCATCAAAGCAGCCGCCACACGAATCGTCAGCTTGTTCTTCGTTCGTGTCATACGCTTCCCGTCCTCTCCGTTGACTTAGACAGCAATGCGGTGAGGGCCGTCGCCCTCACCGCATGCTAGCAAGATGCTAACTACACCTACTTTTTGACGGTAAGCTTCTTGGCGCCAGTGTTCTTCTTGGTGAAGATCTTCTTGTACGCCTTCAGCTTAGCCTTGGGAACCTTTACGGTCGTAACCTTCGAGCCCTTGAAACAGTTCTTGACGTTGGCAGCCTTCTTGAACTTCGTAGATTTCACCTGAACGGTCGTCACCTTTGCAAAGCCCTTGAAAGTGTTCTTGGTGATCTTGGTAGCTTTCGCGCCAATGACGATCGTCTTGACGTACTTCGCATCGCCCTTAGCCTTCTTGATGGCCTTCTTGATGTTCGTAACGTTTACGGTCGCAGTGTTAACGGTAACCTTGGTCACCTTCTTCAGTGCCTTGATCTTTGCCTCAGCCTTGGTAAGTTTCGTCACGTTGGCCTTGGAAACGAGTGCCTTCTGATCCTTGGTGAGCTTGTTGTAAGCTGCGCGCGCCTTGGTAATGGCGGTCTCGCTCGAACCGGTAACCTTGCTTGCAGCCGGGACCTTCTTTATGAGGGCCACGACGCCGTCCGCAGCCTTCTTGTCAGCTGCCTTCTTCTGAGCGGCAGCTTTCTCGTTGAAGTATTTCTCGGCAGCATTCAATGCCTGGAGATACGTCTGGCCATCGGTTGCAGCTTCGGGCGTCGAAAGAACCATGGTTTCGCCAAGAATAGCCTTGTCAGCAGCGCTCAGGCCGTTATAAGCTGCCCGCGCAGCTTTGACAGCCGCCTCATTAGCATCGGTAATCTTGCTGGAGTCTACCTTGTATGCAGGATCAACTACCGTCGGATCCTCCTGGTCGGGGGAATTGAGCAGCGCATTGATGGAGCGCATCGCGTCCATGGCGGCAGCGGGATACAGGTTTGCCTGATGGAAGGTGAAGGAACGGTTATACCAGTTGCTACCCTTCCAGCTAATCATCTGGGGTTTTTCAAGCGAGCTGATCTCGAACGTGCCGGTGTACATCTTGTACAGGCCAGCAGTATCGACCTCATGGGTGCCATCGGGGCCAATGGTGCCTGCCGCATGGTCAAGGTACACGTCCGCTTCGTCAACCAGGGAGACAATACCCGGAATCTTATCGACTGAACCATATTCTTTCTCAGCTGCAGCCGCATCGGTCGGGAAGCCACGATAAGCCCAATCGTAGCTGCCGCGACGCTGAGCAACCGTAACGGTCATCTTCCCGTCTTTGACCGTCAAGACGCCCGAATACAAGCTATCGCTATACAGGCCTTCAGCTACCGAAGGATAGTTGTAGCTGTTCAGCGTCTGCGAGAAGATATACTCGCCGTCTTCCGGAACGATGTTGGGGATGGCAGCATCTGCAGCCTTAATCTTAGCGCCGATCTCAGGAATGACTTTGTCGAGATACAGACGATCGATGTAAGCGGGGGAGTAATCAAGCTCGCCGTAAGCGGTAAGGGCGGTCGCATACGCTGCCATGTCGTCAGCCGTCGGCTCAAACGGAATCTTATTCGTTGCATCGACGGCCGCTTGCGTTTCTTCAAGGTAGATATCGCCATCGGCCAAGTCGTTCGCGCCCTCAACGGCAGCGCAATCGGTAAACGTCAGGAAATGGTCGGATTCGCCCATCCAAGTGCTCGGCTTGCTGGGGCTCCACGCACTGCGGTGCAAGCTCACGGTAACGCTCTTGGCAGCAACATCTGCTTGCGTAATCGGCAGTTCGAAATACGCTGCTTTGTATTTCATGCCCTTAGCGCCTAGCACGCCGTCATTGTCGGTAAAAATACGGCTCTTCTGAGCTCCGCTTTCGATGTATGCAGCATCGGCGGGAACCGGAACGCCCTTGATCATCTTGTCATAATCTGTATCTGCGGGGCGCGCATCGACGCCGCCGACAAACATGTAATCGTATTTGTCAATGTTGTAAACGCGAACCAGGAGCTTGACCTGTCCATTGTCGACCTTAATGTATGCCTTGGAATCAGCCGTATCGAGCAGGATCATGCCCGTGTCCGCCTGAAGCCCATCAACTTCGTATAAGCCGCGAGACAGCTCTCCTGCGGCGTAAACATCGGTCATATCGATAGCATATTTGGTCACATAGCCTGCAGCGTTTTTCACCGCCACATAACCAACTTGACCTGCGAGCGACGTTGCAGACGCGAAGTAAAATGCGTCGTAAGTCTTCTCGCCCTTCGTGAACGAGCCGGCCTTTGCGTCAGCGCTGAACTCAGGCTCGGAAGGGCACTTGCCCATGCCGTACGCATAGACATTGCCTTCGGCAGCCGGGATGCCGACGCCCATCTTGTAGGCCACGTTGCCTTCCGCATCTTTTACTTTCTGCAAGCCAGATGCCGAAATGGTGACAGCTACGTCCTTGGGCGTACCATCCTCGTTCAGACGCTTGGCCTTGGTGCTCGAGGTATACGAATAAATCGCCTCGATTTGCAAATCTGCTGGATCTGCAGATTGCTCGGTCCCGTCATCGGCGATGGTAACCAATGGCGCGGCAACGACATCAGACTTGTAATCAGCCTGCGTTGTCACAGGGGCCAAAGACGCTCCCGCCTGCAGTTCACCCCCTTCGGCAGCATACGCTTGCTGCGTACTTACCAGGCCAAATGCCATGGCCAGGGCAAGGACGAGCGCAGCGGTCAACGCTTTTGTACGTTGAATATACGTGCTCATGCATCCTCCTCTTTCCTCGTCGAGCCGATCACGCCGGCCCGCCTTCGACGACCCGCCACCCCAGGCTACGGCAACCCGATGCGAGCAGCCTGCCACGGGCGAGCAAAGGAGGATTCAAGACAATAAAAAAGCCGCATCAGAGGATGCGGCCACCTTGCAATCGAAAAGCGCAGATGATACGCGGATGAAATGGGTTTGCGATGCCTTGCTGCGGCGCATCGCCCCTGCGCTTCGAAGCCCTTGCCATGACTCGTGGCAGCCTGCTTCAACGGGCATGGCAGTATTCTGGCTGAGCCGAAAACGGCATCACAGTAGCGGCACTGCGCGGGATTCGCACCCGACTTCCCTGCCTCTGCCCGCATATCGGGTTGTCAAACAGCACGAGGGCGCATCGCGCCCTTATTGCGCCTATGGTAACACACAGGCGCAGGCATCATAATATGTTTTTATGATTGCAGCTCATTTAGCTGCAAAACACGCAATAAACCTATATATATCCGTTTTAATCGTGTTTTGCCTGTTTTTGCTGAATCTTCGTTCGCGACAACGTGGACGAGTCCCAGGACGTTCACGAGACTTTTCTCGGAATAAGCCCAAACAAATGGCTTTTGGGCGAAAATAAATTTCAGGGACGTCGGGCGCCTCATCCAAGAACACCCCGCGGCCCGCTCGCATTTCTATTTCCGCACGCTTCATTTACGTTGTAAAATCAACGGCATCCAAATGGACTGCGATATTGGCCTGCGCGGACTTGCAATGCATATTCCAATCCGCTTAAATCGGACCTTCACCGCGCTCCCCCGCTCCGCAAGGCTAGCAAAGGATGGCGTTTATCATGACCTCATACCACACGACGCTCGGCAAGAACGCTTCCTATTGCTGTGCTGTCTTAATCGCGCTTGCCGCTTACGTCATCTTGGCGTCATTTGCGGTTTCGCCCTGCGCTTTAGCATATGGACAAGAACCCGAAGGCTCGCAGGCCGTGCATACGCAATCTGAAGACGCTGGTTTCTTCGCCGTCCTGAACGCAGACGGATCGCTGGTATTTCAGGCCCAGCCTTCAAGCGATACCGGCGCGATTAACTATTCGGGGCGCCTGAGCGGATACGGCAACAGCGGCGTCGTCCCCTGGCTCGCAAGCGCCAGCGACATCACCTCGGTTTCGTTTGACCCGAGCTTCCGCGACCTCAAGCCGACGTCGCTCAAGTTTTGGTTCGCAGACTGTACTAATCTCGCGACGGTCGACCTGACCAACTTGGACTCCTCCGCCTCGACGACGATGGGCTCCCTATTCAAGGGGTGCTCATCCCTGCGGGAAATCAAGGGTCTCAATTCGTTCAGCACGTCCTCGTCGACGTACTTCGGCGGCATGTTCAATGGCTGCACGAGCCTTGCGTCCCTGGACCTCTCGTCATTCGACGCCTCGAAGGTCACGTATTTCTGCCAGATGTTCTATGGATGCTCTGGGCTCACCGAGCTCAACCTCACGGGCTGGCGCACCCCTGAAGCTCGGTTGATGGTGGAAGTCTTCGCAGGGTGTTCTTCGCTCAAGTCCCTTGATTTGCGGGGCTTCGATACATCGAACGTCTCGACCATGTACCACGAGTTCGACGGGTGCTCTTCATTGGAATATCTTGATCTTTCGACTATCAATACATCAAAAATGGGAACTATGACCAGCATGTTCGACGG
This sequence comes from uncultured Eggerthellaceae bacterium, assembly GCA_946631805.1. Next base: position 4,535 of record CAMPAJ010000005.1, on the reverse strand, counting down.
CTGTGCATCACTTCGCTGCATCGTGCTCGGCCGCGATTTCTCGTTCTGTGGCTCGGGCAGCGAGCGCAAGTGCAGCCTTCCTTCGGGTTCGTGGCAATCTTCGGTCGACGGAGTCTTGTACGATGCTGCTTTCGTACCTAATAACGTGGCTGCTACATATGCCTATACTGGGAGCCCTTCGGACGAGGACCCCGCTCCTGGCGCATCTGGCACCGATTGCGATGCCAAAGACCCGGCTGGCGATAGCCCGGATAATCCAGGCCAGAATTCTACAGCTTCAAGCTCCAGCTCCACCGATGGCGCAGAATCGGCGTCTAGTTCGAGTGGACAAGGCCAAGCTTCCTCTAGCAGCGGCGGCAGCTCTGTAAGCGGTGGCTTTACTGGCAGCGGCTCCTCCAATGTCAAAAGCGCATCAGGCGCGCAAAAGACGCCGGCGAAAGCCTCCGCCAAAGCGAAGGGTATCGCTACGGGCAAAACTGCCAAAGTGAGCGGCGCAACATACAAGGTTACGAGCAACGCAAAGAAGAACCCGACCGTTTGGCTCCAGAAGGCACCGAGGTCCAAAACAACGGTTACGATCCCGGCAACCGTGACCATAAAAGGCAAAACATATGCCGTCGTGGGCATAGCCAAGAACGCTTTCAAGAACGCCAAGGCGAAGACCGTCGTCATCAAAACGAAGAAGCTCGCCAAAAGCCGCGTGAAGAACTGCTTTAGGGGCGCCAAGAGACTCAAGACCGTCTCGGTTCCCAAAAGCAAACGGGCAGCTTACAAGAAGATCTTCAAAAAGGCCAATAGCGGCAAAAGCGTGACGGTGCGCTAGCGCCCTCTATTGCCATGTCTCCTCCTTTGCGTTATACGTATTACGCAAAGGGGGAGACATGGAAAACGCCCTTGTAAGCGCTCGGATCCCACAAGTAAAGAAAGACCACGCAACCGAAGCTCTTGTGTCAATCGGCTCTACAGCATCCGGGCTTATCAACTGCGCATACGACTACGCCATTGCCAACAAGCAGCTTTCCGCTATTACCCCACGTAGGGAGCTCGCAAAGGACGACTTCAACAGATTCGTAGAAGGGTCGACGCTTGACATCGCATGGACCGAAGACGCCGGTTCCGACTACAAAACCCTGCTCAAACAATGGCGCTTGAAGAACTACGAATCTCTTGCTTGACGCGAATGCAATTGCATGCGGACGTTAATGCGGCAATTTGCATGAGCTTAAGGAGGCGCTCTTCTTTGAAAAGCTCCGCTGCGTTCCGCTCGCCCCCGCACAACGTCACCTTCTTGTAACCTTAAATACGAATATTTGTTTGTTATAATCGAGTCAACGGCTGAGGGCTCCACAAGTCACTTTTGGTCATCTCTGCATATCACGGCCCCCTAACCCGGCTTCAGGCCGGCCGCTGAACGTAACGCGGCATTCCCGGGGACAGCCAGCAATCTTAGATGAGGGCACTTGCAACTCGCGCAAAACGAGACGATGCCCGCTACCCGAAAGGAGGCCCCATGGCCGACAACACCGTATTTGATAGCGCTTTTCGTACCATGCTTGAAAAAGTACCGGAGGTCGTAATCCCCCTAATAAATGAGGCATTTGGGCGTGATTACGCTGATGGAGAGCCCTTTGAACAGTACAAGAACGAACACGAGATGGTCGATCATCGCGTTATTACCGACTCGTTCTTCAAAGTAAGGGGGAGGTACTACCACATCGAATGTCAATCCTCCGACGACACAAGCATGATCGTGCGGATGATTGAATATGACTTCGCAATAGCGCTCGAAGAAACCATACGTAATGGCGCACCCTATGAAATGACGTTCCCAGAATCATGCGTTTTGTTCCTACGTGATGCATCCACGGAAAACGGGAAGCTCAAAATGCGCGTGAAGCTCCCCGATGGGAATTCATTCATGTACGAAGTCGGCACCGTATTTGCCCAATCGTACGGAGACGAGGAGATCTTTGCGAAAAGGCTGCTCATCCTCCTGCCCTTCTATATAATGCGATACGAAGGCGAAATCGATGAGATAGCGGCAAGCCACAAACGCACAGAACAGCTCTTGGCTGAATGCGAGTCGCTTAGAACACGCCTTGAAAACATTGCCGTCTTGAACGATAACGCCCTTCTATATGAGCATATAGTTGAATTGTGCGTTCGAGTTTCGGACCACGTACTAGCAAAACAAGAAGCACTTAAAAAGAAAGTGAGGGCTTCAATGGGCGGAGAAATCCTAGAACTAATGAGCGATCGTATCGCCGCTGCGGAGGAAGAAGCTCGAAAACGCGGTCGCGAGGAAGGGCGTGAAGAGGGGCTCAAGGCGGGTCGTGCCGAGGGACTCAAGGCTGGTCGCGCCGAGGGACTCAAGGCTGGTCGTGCCGAGGGGCATGAAGAAGGCTTGGAGGAAGGCCGAGAGGAAGGCCGAGAGGAAGGCCGAGAGGAAGGCCGAGAGGAAGGCCAGTCGGATATGGCCAAACGTCTTCGTGCGCTCGGAGTTGCAGAAGAGCTGATTACGCAAGCGCTTGATTCGAAAGGCGCGCATACTGCGTAAAACGGTAACGCCCAACGGCAAACACCGCAAAGTAACTCGCCCCCAAGGACGCGGCATCCGTCTCGCCCTTGGGGCACCCCCGACCCACCGAATCACTCGACAGCATCAGACGGTAGAAGCGACTCCACGAACTCGCGCCATTGCGGATACATGAACTTGTGGCCATCGCTATTGGGATGCACGCCACCCTCGTCCATTTTGCCGTTGTACACGTAGTACATCTGGCGCATTTGCTCATCGTCGGGGTCGATGCCCCACGTCTCGTACAGGTCGAGCACGGGTAGGCGATGTCGTTTGGCTACATCCTTGAGCAATTCGACATAGGCATCGCAGTCGTAGCGTGTAATCGTGCTGAACGAACCTTCGCCCTCGGTGGTGTAGCTGAAATTCGTGCGCCAGGGCGTCGGTGTTGCTATTCCTATCTTCATAGCCGGATTCTTGGCGATGAGCTTTTCGATAGTCAAGTTCATGCAACCGCCGATTGTGTCAGTGCCCTCGTCGTATTCGGTCCCCAGCGAGTATCCCTTGCCCAGGTCGTTGAAGCTGCCGAAAATGGTCAGGCAATCGACATCAGCCAGGTCCATCTGGTCGACGCGGTTGTAGAACGTATCACCGCCCACTGGATCCATATAGCCCGTACCAAGCTTGCCGTAGTTGACAACGACGCATCCAAGGTCTTGCGCGACGTAATCGTAGTACTTGGTCTTTGCCCTGAACGTATTGTCCGTCAAGCTATCGCCGAGCACAGCCCAGGTCCTGCTCTGTGCAGTGAACATGCGGGGCTCCTCCGTGACCTGCTGTTCGAATTGGTCGGATGACTGTTGCGCTTGTTCGGACGACTGCGCGGCACCTTGCGCGTCCTGCCGCGAGGCGTCGCTCGATTGCGCCGCCTGATTTGCCTGGCTCGCTTGACCCGCTTGACCGACTTGACCGGCTTGGCCCATCTGACCCGTCGGCGAGCAACCGCACAAGGTCACAACCAGGGCAAGGACTGCAACTACGCAGGCCAGCGCTCCGAGCTTTGCTCTTAGCCTATTCACCATCTTGAGTCGTCCTATTCTTGGCGGCAAGTTCGGCAAGCTCGCGGAAACGCGATTTCACGAGACGCACGCCATTGTCCCCATCATGCGGAATGGCGCAACCCTTGCAATTCTTGGTCCCCTTGGCCGTGTACGAATAATGCCCCTCACACGCCTCGCCCAACGCATACAGCGGACAGTAGCAGAGCAGGCAGTTGAAACGCTCGATCGGAACGCCCGTATGGCACGGAAAGAAATCGCACTCCGTGTGCTGGAAGAACAGGTTTTTGTCAATTCCCTCTGGCGCCATGCAGACCTTTGCTCCCCTTTGCAAACCTTGTTTCAAACAGCATCCATAATAGCGAATCCCGTGCGCTTTTTATAGCGCAATGCAATGCGTCAAAGGCTTGCCGAATGCTCCAAAAAAATGAGTCGCAGAAACGTTCTGCGACTCATTTTGCAACCTACTATGCAATCTGTTCAGCTATAGCGTGCGCAGGCTGACTTCCTTCAGCTGACGGCCAGTCACGGCGGACGGGGCACCCGTCATGGGGTCACTCGCGCTCGAAGTCTTGGGGAACGCGATGACGTCGCGGATCGAATCCTTGCCAGCCAGCAGCATGACCAGGCGGTCGAGACCCAACGCGATGCCACCATGTGGAGGCGCACCCAGCTCCAGTGCATGAATCAGGTGGCCGAATTTCTCGTCAATCTGCTCGTCGGTCAGACCGCAACGGCGCAGCACGCGGCGCTGAAGTTCGGGCGTATGGATACGAATCGTGCCGCCGCCGGCCTCGAAGCCATCCATAACCAGGTCGTAGGAATAGCTGCCGCACTCGAGCGGAGCGTCCTCGATCTTATCCCAATCCTCTTCGCGAATCATCGTGAACGGATGGTGCTCGGCCGCGTATTTCTTCTCGTCCTCGTCGTACCTGAACATCGGGAAGTTGACGACCCAC
>CAMPAJ010000004.1 GCA_946631805.1 uncultured Eggerthellaceae bacterium | reverse complement strand
CCGCTCCATCAAGTTTGGCCTGTACGCCGGCTATGGCATGAAGAACGACGAGCTCGGCCCGCTGGTACTGTTCTACTCGGCGCTGCAGCAGAAGTACGTGACGCTCGACGAGTACGTCGAGGCCATGCCCGAAGACCAGACCGACATCTTCTATGCCGTGGGCGAGTCGGTCGACCGCCTGCGCAACCTGCCCATCGTCAAGACCGTCGCGCGCAAGGGCTTTGACGTGCTACTGTGCACCGAGGACGTCGACGAGTTCTGCCTGCAGGCCATGCACGAATGGAAGGAAAAGTCGTTCAAGAACGTTTCGACGACCGATATCGACGTCGCGAGCGACGACGAGAAGAAGGTCGCCGAAGAAGCGGGCGAGGCCAACAAGGAGCTCCTCGACGCGATGAAGGAAATCCTCTCTACGAACGTCAGCGACGTGAAGATCGCGCCGACCCCCACCGAGGCACCCGCCACGCTGACGACGGCCGGCCCCATCTCGCTCGAAATGGAACGCGTGCTGTCGCAGAGCGCCAAGACCGATGGCGTGCACGCCGAGCGCGTGCTTCTGCTGAACGCCCAGCACCCGGTATTCGAGACGATGAAGACCGCCCAAGCCGATGGCGACAAGGAGAAGCTGCGCCTGTACACCGACCTGCTGTACAACCAGGCACTTCTGACCTGCGGCATGCCCGTCGAAGATCCCATCACCTTCGCCGAGGAAATCTGCAAATTGATGTAGCGCATTAAAGGGGACGGTCCCCTTTAATGCATGCCTCACGATTCGGCAACGCGAACCCAAATCCCGCAGTTTCGCGGTATGATGTCTCATAATGCAGACACGCTCATGTGGAGGTTGTCTATGGCCGAAACTACGACGTACCAATGCCCAAACTGCAACGGGCGGCTGAGCTTCGATGGCTCCGTCGGAAAACTCCGTTGCGAATTCTGCGATTCCACGTTTACCCCTCAAGAGGTCGAGGCGCTGTTCGCGGCCAAGCAGGAGAAAGCTGACTCCCAGGCGGCCAAGGACCGGCGCGAGGAGTTTGCCGCCGATACGGGGAGTGCCCCGGGTGCTGGGGCGCAAAGCGCAACGGCTGCGGCAACAGCCGTGTACAACCAAGCGCTCAAGGAGGGGAAATCGGTCGAAGAGGCCACCGCTGCCGCGCAAGCGGTCATCGATGGGGCGACCGCGGCCCCCAACGTATCTGCCGCAGAGGCTTCGACGAGCACGGCAACGCAGGTGAAGCCCCATGTGGTGCTCACGGGCGATCCCATTCAGGATTACATCGCGCAATCCAAGTGGAACGACGCCGATGCCGACAGCATGCGGGCCTACAACTGCCCTGCGTGCGGCGCGCAGCTGATGGTCGATCAGGTCACGGCCGTTACCAGCTGCCCGTACTGCGGCAACAACGCCGTGGTGCCCGGCCAGCTTTCCGACGTGCTCAAACCCGATTACGTGATCCCCTTCAAGTTGAACAAGGAAGAAGCCGTAAGCGCGCTCAAACGCTATTACCAAGGAAAGCCGCTGCTTCCCAACGACTTCACGGCCAACAACCACATCGAGGAAATCCAGGGCGTGTACGTGCCGTTCTGGCTCTACTCCGGCACGGGTCTGGCCGAGGGGTCGTTCGAGGGGCGCAATACCCGCACGTGGTCGGACCGCGACAACATATATACCGAGACCGACCACTACCAGCTGTACCGCGAGGGAAACATGCAGTTCCGGCGCGTGCCCGTGGACGGTTCCACCAAGATGCCCGACGCGCACATGGACGCTATCGAGCCGTATGACTATTCCGAGATGGTGCCGTTCTCGATATCGTACCTGCCGGGCTTCCTCACTGACCGCTACGACCTTGACGTCGAGCAGTGCGACGGCCGTGCCCGCAAGCGCGTGAAGAACACGTGCGAAGAGGTCCTCGCCGACACGGCGAACGGTTATATGGAAACGCACGTCAGGCGCATCGATTCCAACGTCAAGTGGACTGACATCTCGTATGCGCTGTTGCCGGTGTGGATGCTTCACACCAGATGGAATGGGCAAGACTACCTGTTCGCCATGAACGGCCAGACGGGCAAGTTCATCGGAGACCTACCCATCGACAGCGGCAAGGTGCGCATGCGGTTCCTCCTGACGTTCCTGCCCGTGTTCATCGTGGTGGCGCTCATCATTTTCTTCGTCTTCGGATTTGGGATGTAAGGGGGTGCTCGCATGAAGTCATTCAAAACGATCGCATCGCTTTTGTTCGCGCTCGTGCTGGGCGCCTCGCTTCTGGCCGTTCCCGCCGTCGCATTTGCCGATATGGATCCCGATGCTAGCGTGCAGTCGGCCACCGAGCGTCCGAGCTACGTGATCGACCAGGACGGCTTGCTTTCGTCGAGCGTCAGCTATACGGCTGGCACCTACGTCGTCGACGATTACGGGTTGTTCTCGACCGAAGACCGCAACCAGCTCGAAGCCAAGGCCCAAGAGCTGGCCGCCAAGTACGATATGGGTGTGTATCTGCTGGTCGTGGACTACATGCAGGATTCGAGCGGCAACGATCTGCGCGACCCGTCGTCTTCGCAACGCACGAATTTCGCCACGAGCTTCTATCGGGCGAACGGCCTGGGGCTCAACAAGGAAAGCAATGCAGAGAGCAACGGCAAGTACGGCGACGGCATCATGCTGGCGATTGCCGTGGATTCGCGCGATTACGTGACCATCGCCTACGGGCAGGGCTCGTACTCGTTCTCGGACGAGGGCATAAGCGCTATGGAAAGCGCCGTGACCGACGAGTTGGGCGACAACGACTGGTACGGCGGCGCAAAAGCGTACTACAGCGCGATGGAAGAGCAGTTGGAGTACTACAGCGTGCGGGGCGAGCCCTACACCGAGCCCGACGTGTTTTCGTTCTTCCTGAAGATCCTCGCGTTGCTGGGCATTCCCGCTGGCGTTGCCTTCGGCAAGACGAGCAGCGAGAAAGCTGCCATGAAAACAGCGCGCGAGCAAACCGAGGCCGCCAATTACCTTGTTCCCAAGAGCTTCGTGCTCACACAGTCCGACGACAAGTTCATCAACACGACGCTGTCCGTCGTGCCCAAGCCCAAGGAATCCGAGAGCGGCGGCGGAGGCGGCGGCTTCGGCGGAGGCGGCTGGGGCGGCGGCGGAGGCGGCGGCTTCAGCAGTTCGGGCGGCGGCAAGTTCTAGGGATTCGCGCAAGCGGCCCAGACGTGCGAGCCGTTGAGGCTTGCAGAGTCTGCAGACGCTTTGCGGGCTGGCCTTATCACCGCAGCTATTCGCCAACGCAGCTGACTGGCGGATTGCAGGATAGAAGGAGGGCAAAGACGCAGGGGAAAGCAAATATAGGGCACATGGGAACGATGGAAAGATAGAATGTTCCTGAAGTCAATAAAGCGCACGTCGCAGCGCTGGATGCGGCAGAAGGTATCAAACGGTAAGGAGTAACTATGGGTTTGATTCATGCAATCGCGGGCGCAGCTGGCGGCGTGTTGGCCGACTCTTGGCGCGACTTCTTCTACTGCGATTCCCTCGACGAGAACACCCTTGCGGTCAAGGGTCAAAAGCGCACGTCCGATAAGGGGCGTAGCTCCAACATCAGGGGCGAGAGCAACATCATCAGCGACGGCTCCATCATCGCCGTCAACGACGGCCAGTGCATGATCATCGTCGAGTCCGGCGAGATCGTGGACGTGTGCGCCGAGCCCGGCCAGTTCGTATACGACCGCTCCTCCGAGCCCTCGCTGTTCTACGGCGACCTCGAGGCCGGCATCCGCGCATCGCTCGAGCGCATCGGCCAGCGCTTCACGTTCGGCGGCGACACTGGCAAGGACCAGCGCATCTACTTCTTCAACACGAAGGAAATCTACGGCAACAAGTACGGCACGACCGCTCCGGTCCCGTTCCGCATCGTCGACGCCAACCTGGGCCTCGACTTCGAGCCGGGCGTGCGCATGAACGGCGAGTACTCGTACAAGATCGTCAACCCGTTGCTGTTCTACAAGAACGTGTGCGGCAACGTTGACGAGCCCTACAGGCGCGATCGCCTGGAGTCGCAGATGAGAAGCGAGCTGCTGCTGGCGCTGCAGCCGGCGCTCGCGCGCATTTCCGAAATGGGCGTGCGCTACTCCGCCGTTCCCGCTCATGTGAAGGATCTGGCCGAGATTCTGAACGACGAGCTCACGGCCGACTGGACCGACAAGCGCGGTATCGCCATCGTGTCGTTCGGCGTGAACTCCATCACGATGTCGGAAGAGGACCAGGAACGCCTGAAGAACCTGCAAACCGCTGCTCCGCTGCAGAACCCGAACATGGCTGGCGCCTATGCGACCGCGGCTATGGGCGATGCGATGCGCACGGCGGCCGCCAACGAGAACGGCTCCGTCGGCGCGTTCATGGGCATGGGCATGGCTCAGGGCATGGGTGGCGGCGCTGCTGCCAACATGTTCCAACAGGGTGCGGCCGGCGCCTACCAGCAGCCGCAGAGCGCGTATCCCATCGCCGACGGCGGCGGGTTCGGCGCGCAGCCGTTCGAGGCCGAGAAGCAGCGTCGCGCCGAGGAGCTCGCGGCCGCCCAGGCGGCGCAAGCCCAGGCTGAGGCAGAGGCTGCCCGTGCGCGTGCCGAAGCCGAGGCTGCTGCGGCAAAGGCCGAGGCCCAGGCAAAGGCCGAGGCCGCTGCCAAGGCCGCCGAGGATGCGGCGCGCATGGTGGCAGAGGCCGAAGAGCGTGCACGCCAGGCCGAGGCCCAGGCAGCAGAAGCTGCGGCGGCAGCCGTGGCGATGGCGGCAGCCCCCGCAGCCGATGCTGGCGAGTGGACCTGCCCGCAGTGCGGCACCGCCAACAGCGGCAAGTTCTGCGGCGAGTGCGGTACGGCCAAGCCCGTTCCCGAGCCTCCTGCCGAGTGGGCTTGCCCGCAGTGCGGCACGACCAACAGCGGCAAGTTCTGCGGCGAGTGCGGCACCCCGCGCCCGTAGCGCAACCGCTTGCATGATTTGATGGAACGAAAAAGGGGAGTCGCCCGTGGCGGCTCCCCTTTTCTATATATGCGATTGGGCGATGCCTACTTAAGGAGGTTGCGCTCTTTCAGCTCGGCGATGAGCGTCTTGAACATGAGGTCGGTGTCGTCCAGGCCCAGGTGCCGCTCGGCTTCGTCGGCGGCAAGGACGCCGCGGCGCTGCGCCCAGGCTTCGAGGCTTGCGGGTTTTGCCTCCCACGACATGAAGCGCACGTCCGGGTCGAGCGCGCGGCAGATGTCGCGCGTGTCGATGGGGATGATCTTGCCCTCTTTGCGTGCTTCGGCGTAGCCGGGAAGGTGCAGCGTGAACCAGCTGTCCTCGAAGGCGGCGTTGTGCGCCATGAACGGGTGGGACTTCAGGACCTTCAGCAGCTTTTTCTGCAGATCGGCGTCCTCGCGGAAGGGCTTTTTGCCTGCTACGTCATCCCACGTAATCTTGTGGATTTCGGAAAGGGGAACGCCGGTTTCCTCGTATTGGTCGGGGATGCCGCAGAACAGCGACGTGGCGTCGGTCGGCTCGGCGCCTTCGGCGAGCTCCATGACCTCCCAGCCCACGTTGACGATGTAGCCGCGGTCGGGGCTGGTCGAGGTGGTCTCGATGTCGATGCCCACGAACTTGCCCTTGGCGGGTTTGCTGCCGTACAGCACGCCCTTTGTGGCGTTCATGCCCTCGACTTCCTTGGCAACTTTTTCGACGCTGCGATGTTGCAGAGCCGCTACGCCCTTGAGGATGTCGTCGTCGGAAAGATGGTTGGCCAAGTTGCGGCTGCGGTCGGCCTGCACGCTTTCGGGACCCATCATGTCGCAGAGGCTACGGTTGCGGTCCGCCAAATCGATGACCAAGTCAAAACCGAAGCTCGGGTTGGGATTCTCGAAGTACTCGGTTAGGAGCAGGTGCAGCGCCTCCTCGTTGGCCGCGCGTTCGCCCAGCAAGAAATCCTCGTCGGCCCCGAATAGGAATTCGGGCATGAATATCGTGCTTGCATGGCTTATTGCATCTCCGAGGTTCATATGCGGACCTTTCCTTTCGAAAAACAGCAAGAGCTAGTGTACCCGAGCCACCGTGAGGGGTCGCGTATTGCGAACGAAAACCAGAATTACGTGTAGTTACGCTCCCAACGGAGTGCCGGAAATTGTTCTACACTAGGCAGGGCGCATGCGTGACGCGTGCGCGCTTTGCGCAATACCGGGGCATCGAACAAGGAGCGCTGCCATGGGGATGACTATGACCCAGAAGATCCTAGCGGCACATGCGGGGCTGTCCGAGGTGGTAGCGGGGCAGCTTATCGAATGCGATCTTGACCTCACGCTCGCAAACGACGTGACGGCGCCCATGGCCATTCGGGTCATGAGGGAAAACGGTTTCGACCGCGTATTTGACCGCGAGCGGGTTTGCCTGGTGCTCGACCACTTTACGCCGAACAAGGACATCAAGAGCGCCGAGCAGTGCAAGTTGTGTCGTGATTTCGCGCGTGGCCACGACTTGGTGAACTTCTTCGACGTAGGTGTTATGGGAATCGAGCACGCGCTCCTGCCCGAGCAGGGGCTCGTCACAGCGGGCGACGTGGTGGTCGGCGCCGATAGCCACACGTGCACGTATGGAGCGCTGGGAGCGTTTTCGACGGGAGTCGGCTCGACTGATATCGCGGCCGGCATGGCGACGGGCCGCGCGTGGTTCCGCGTCCCCGGGGCTATCAAGTTTGAGCTGCATGGGCAGATGGGACCCTTTGTCAGCGGCAAGGACGTCATTCTGTGGATCATCGGGCGCATCGGGGTGGACGGTGCGCTGTACCAGAGCATGGAATTTGGCGGGCCCGGCGTGGCGGCGCTTAGCATGGACGACCGTTTCACCATATGCAACATGGCCATCGAGGCGGGTGCCAAGAATGCGGTGTTTCCCGTGGACGAAGCGACGCGCGCGTATTTGGGTGGGCGGGCGCGCCGTGCGCCTGTCGAGCACGCGGCCGATCCCGATGCAATGTACGACCAGGTGATTACCGTTGATTTATCGGAAATACCGCCTACGGTCGCTGTCCCTTACCTTCCCGAGAACGCACGCCCTGCGCGCGAGCTCGGCGACGTGCGCATCGACCAGTGCGTCATCGGCAGCTGCACGAACGGTCGCATGCAGGACTTGCGCATGGCGGCGGCTATTTTGAAGGGCCGTCATGTTCATCCCGATGTGCGCGCGATTGTGATTCCCGCAACCCAACACATATATATGCAGTGCATCCAGGAAGGTCTCGTTCAGACGTTCGTGGAAGCGGGCTGCGCGGTGAGTACGCCGACGTGCGGGCCGTGCTTGGGCGGTCACATGGGCGTGCTCGCAGCTGGCGAACGCGCCATCGCCACGACCAACCGCAATTTCGTTGGCCGCATGGGCCACGTAGAAAGCGAGGTGTACCTGGCAAGTCCCGCCGTGGCCGCAGCTTCGGCAATCGTAGGGCGCATCGTCGATCCGCGCGACGTGCCAGATGTGTATTTGGGGTCAGACCCAAAATACACATCCCAGTCCGATTAGCCCACAAAGCTGGCGTTGGGATTGCCCGGTGGCTGTGTGCTGAGGGCAAACTGAGCGCATGCGGAATGCGCACGAGTGTGTATTTGGGGTCAGACCCCGTTGCACATTGTTGGAAGAAAGGGAGCGATTGTGAAAGTTCAGGGGCGCGTTTTCAAGTATGGCGACAACGTCGATACCGACGTCATCATTCCGGCGCGGTACTTGAACATCGCCGATGCGGCTGAGCTGGCCTCGCATGCGATGGAAGACATCGATGCCGATTTCGTCAACAACGTGGCGCCAGGAGACATAATCGTTGCTGGACGCAACTTCGGATGCGGATCGTCGCGCGAGCACGCGCCGCGCGTCCTGAAGGACAACGGCGTGGCGTGCATCATAGCCCCGAGCTTCGCGCGTATTTTCTACCGCAACGCCATCAACATCGGACTGCCCATTCTCGAGTGCGCGGAGGCTGCTGCAGCCATTCAGGCGGGCGACGAGGTTTCCGTCGACTTCCAGACGGGCGAGGTGCGCGACCTTACGATTGGCGGCACATACCAGGCGCAGCCGTTTCCCGACTTCATCCAAAACATCATCGATTGCGGTGGTCTGTTGAACAGCCTAAAGGAGTAGTTGATAGTTGATACATTCAACCAGGTTGGCTGTATCAGGCTGGCTGTATCAGCCGGATGTGCCATCCTAGCTTGATTTCGGCATGGGAAAGGCGCAAATCCGGCGAGGAGCTTCTTCGACAGGCGCCAGCGCATTCCGGTTTCTAGCGATTAGAATGATTGTGACGACAAATGCGCTGCTGGTTGCGGTGGCGAGTCAAAGGCGATGCAATAAGGTACCAGAACGGAGGCATCATGAAGTACCACATAGCGTTGCTTAAAGGTGACGGTATTGGTCCGGAAATCGTTGACGAGGCGCTGAAATGCCTCAATGCGGTCGCTCAGGTGTTCGGGCACGAATTCTCCTACGAGGAGCTCCTCATAGGCGGCGCAGCGCTCGATGCCGTGGGCGAGCCGTTGCCGCAGGCGACTGTCGACGCCTGCCTTGCGTCCGACAGCGTGCTCATGGGAGCCGTCGGCGGCCCTGCGTGGGACACGCTTTCCCCCGAGATTCGGCCCGAGGTAGGCCTGCTTGGCATCCGCAAGGCGCTGAAGGTGTACCTGAACCTGCGGCCCGCGAAGCTTTACGCGCCGCTTGCGGATGCATGCCCGCTCAAGCCCGAGCGCATTGCGAAAGGTCTTGACCTCGTGGTGTGCCGCGAGCTGACCGGCGACGTGTACTTCGGGCGCAAATGGCGTGATGCGGATGGCACCGGACACGACGACATGAACTACACCATCGGCGAAATCGAGCGCATAGCGCATCGTGCCTATGGGCTTGCCCGTCAGCGGCGCAAGCATGTGACCTGCGTCGACAAAGCCAATATTTTGGAAACGAGTCGCGTGTGGCGCGAGACGGTCGAGCGCGTGGCGGCAGAGTATCCCGACGTGGCGACCGACTACCAGTACGTGGACAACGCCTCGATGCAGCTGGTCATGAACCCGGGGCAGTTCGACGTCATCCTCACCGGCAACCTGTTCGGCGACATCCTCAGCGACGAGGCGAGCTGCATTACGGGTTCAATCGGCATGCTTCCGAGCGCTTCGCTCGGCGATACGAACGTGGGTCTATACGAGCCTATTCACGGCAGCGCGCCCGATATAGCTGGGCGCGGCATCGCCAATCCCATCGCGACAATTCTGTCGGCAGCCATGATGCTGCGGTACAGTTTCTCGCTAGCGGATGAGGCCGATGCGATGGAGCGGGCAGTCGACGCCGTGCTCCAAGCGGGCTACCGAACGGCCGATATCGCAAAGCGCGGCGAGGAAACCGTTTCGTGCGCGCGTATGGGCGACCTCATCGCCGAACGCATTCAGGTGATGTAGCAGGGGGCGATTTCCTTTACTACAAAAGCGCTTGCCTGCTCCGAAACAAAAAAGTGTACATATTTTCAGTATCGAAAAATTCGACCAGGTCTTTTGATGCGGGTATCAGGAAATATGTACACTTTTCCAGATACGCGTCGGATGCACATGCCACGAATACTGTATGAGGCGTTAGAACGCCCAGAAGCCGGTGCCTGTTTCGGGGTCGAACTGCTTGTGGATGGCGGGGCCGAGCACGGGCCGCAGCTCGATTTCGCCAGTGTAGAGCACGGTCGACGACTTGAGGTGGCCGGCGGCAACATGGTGTTCACCGTTTTCCTGGTATGCGAACAGCGCATGGGCGTGGTGCGTCAAGGCGCCGTCCTCGTCGCAGATCACGTTGCCCATGAGCGACACGAGCTCGAGCATCCCCTCGTAGCGCTCGGTCTGGAACGCGCGCGCCTGGGGGTCGAACACCTGGATTTCGGCGTCGGAGCAACCGCCGATGCCCCAGAATGTGGCGGATTGGATGCCCTCCTGCTTGCAGATGTCCAGAATCGTGGCGATAATCTCGTCACCGCGGTCCATTCTGATGTAACACACGTCGTTGTAGCGTCTGTAGTCCATCCATGCTCCTTTTACGTGTCCGCTCTTGGCGTTCCAAGCTAGTTCAATAGTTTCCTCGCGCCTTTTGAGGAAATGGTTTGGGTGGTTTGCACCGATTCTTTACGGCCGGTCGTTTTCGGGGTTATCTTCGCTTGCCGAAGCTGCTTTCGCGCGCCCCATTGGGGGTGGTCGGTCCTTTACGGCCGGCCCGTTCGCATTACTTGTCGATGTGTCCGCGCGGGTCCAATAACCCGTTTGGCATGACGATGATGTCGTGGTATCCCATCTGGTCCAATGCATCGGCCGTGCGCCAGGGCGGGCAAATGTCGTCGTGCTCGGCGCAATAGTTGAGCGCATGGACGAGCGTGACGTTGTGGTAGAAATCCTGCATCGTGTCTACGTCGGGAATCGGCGGCAGCCACAAAGCCGGAAGCCCTGCTTCTTGGGCCTTGCGAATGTAGGCTGGCAGCACCGTAAGGCCGTCCTGGTTGTAGAACACGCCCGTGTGCGAAAAGTCGGTATCGCGCGTCCAACCGATGACCGATACGCCCATTTCCTGGTCGGGTGCGAGCACGATGCCGCCGCCTTCGCGCCCGTCCAGCGTATGCAGCTGCTGGAACCCGAACTTGATGTCGGCTTTCGTAAGCGCTGGCATGTCGGCGCCCATCGATAGAATGCAGTCCGCGCCGCGGTCCCAGCATTGTCGGAACGCATGGTTGTAGTGCTCGTCGAAGTTGGCGCCTTCGTCGACGATGACCTCGAATTCGCGCGGCCATTCGCCGGCGTCCTCGAACAGCTTGCGCATGACGGCGGCGTTCGGTTCCGGTGTCGTCGAGATGACGAGCTCGTACGTGTCGTGTATGCCGTCCGTTTGCTCGGCGTCCAGGTCGGCAAGCGCCGCCATGATGATTTCAACCACGTCGAACAGCATGCAGTGGTACAAGACCGCAGCTGTTTCGGGCGAGAAGATGCCGTCTTTGAGCACCGACAGGCGCGTTTTCACTAGCCCTACTTCGGGTACTTTCGAAAATAGCAGTACGACATTCTTGCGTTCGCGCATCTTATGCACTCCTGTGAAATAATGGGCAATTCTTTCAGCCCTTCGGCCACTTCGGCCCATTATACGGGATGCGAAAGGACGAAGGGGTGGGAGGGGATGGGGCGCGGAGCTACGAATTGCAGCGAGTGAATCATTCAACCTGGTTGGATGTATCAGGCAAGCGTAAATACAAGCGGTTAACGTGGTATTATGCTGCCATCGAAGTGCGCGTTGGTCGAGCTGACCGGGTAGAGGAGTTTGCGATGTCTGGAAAGATGTACAGCCCCGTTCTGTTGTTCACGTTTGCGTTGATGCTGGTTTTGGCGTTTCCGATGCTTGCCTTGGCGGACGAAGGTGCTGTGGCGTCATCGCCGGATGAGGCGGCTAAGCAAGCTGCTGTGGAGGCGGCTAAGCAGGCTGAAGCGGAGGCCGCCGCGAAGGCGGCTGCGGAAGCAGCTGAACAGGCGGCCGCTTCTGCGCCGCCTGCGACAGCGACGAGCCCCGAGGCGCCTGCCGTCACTGTTCGTTATGAAACCGATCCAGATGAGGGCGCAACGTTTGGCACGAATTTGCGTTACCTGTTTTGGAAAGACAGCGGGATGCTGGTGATCGAGAAGGTTGACGCTGACGAGGACGCATGGTTTGATGGCGAGGATTTCGAAAATCGCGAAGACATCAAATCGGTTTACATCGGCGAAGGTATTGACCTGTCGTCAAACTGGACGTTCTACGACTGCAGCGCGATCGAATCGGTACATCTTCCCGCAAGCCTCTCGCAGATTACATTCCACGTGTTTGAGGGATGCGCCAACCTTAAGGACGTGTATTACGCCGGCACAATTGAACAGTGGGATGCCGTAGAAATCAGGGATGGCAACGACCCCCTCGGCCAGGCCGTTATCCACTGCTCGGATGGCGATACTACCGTCTCGATCCCCGAACGCATGGATGTGAGCATCTCGGATATCAAGAGCATGAAGTTCTATAGTCCGCGGCCGATTTTCGCGGGGTTCGACAATCTCTCGATGGGCATTGCAGCCGACGCCACGATGAACGACGGAACGGTGTATTACCTGGATTTTGGCTATGAGTACGAATACAACTACGATGAGCCCTATGGAGGCTTGTATCAACTTAACGATTTGATCTGGGGTTTGGGCGAAACCGAATCACTAAGCATCGATTTAGCGAGCGGTAGCATTGATGTGCCTGGTAAAGCGCAGGCCAAGATTACGCTCAACGGTGATTTGGCCAACATTCCCTACAATTCGACGGTTGCCGTGCAGGTTGTGGACAACCCGGTGACCAGCTTGTCGTTCGAGGGTGATTCGACGATGACGTACACCACGGGCGAAATAGAGCACGAGAACTACGACGAAGAGGCCCTTGCAGCGCGACGCGACGTAGTCGTGCATTACCGCGATGGAAGCACGCGTACCTTTGACGATATCCTCGAGGAGAATTCTGACGGCTGGTCGGGCTGGGCGTGGGACGACGGGTCTTGCTCGGATTTCATCATGGATACGAAAGTATCGGGCGAGGATTTCAATCAAGCTCTGAAACGCCACGGTTCAGAACGTCATCGCATCGAGTATTCGATGAAGCAGGCTCTTGCCGATATGACCGTTGGTCAAAGTTACCCGGTTACCATCAAGTACATGGGCTGCGAGCTGACGGGCTACGTCAAGATTGTCGAGGGGGAATACGTGGAGCCCGATAACCCCGGCGACCCGGACGACCCGGAGGAGCCAACCCCCGATCCCGTTGAGCCGGTCCAGCTTGAGAAAGTGACCGCTCCATCGGGAAGCATGCTCACGTACAACGGCTCTACCCAGACGGGCGTTGCTGCGGGTACCGGCTATACGCTCTCGGGAACGTATTCCGCCAAGAATGCGGGATCGTATACGGTGACTGCCACGCCGCGCGCAGGTTACTGCTGGCAGGATGGCAGCACCTCTTCGCGCTCGATTACCTGGAGCATCGGCACGCTCAGCCTTTCGGGCGCAACTGTGACGCTCAGCGCTACCAATTCAGCCTACAGTGGTAACGCGTTCAAACCGAGCGTGTCCTCTGTGAAGGTCGGTGGCATCACCGTTCCTGCCGGCGATTATTCTGTGAGCTATTCGTCCGGTTGCGTTAACGCGGGTTCGTATTCTGTGACGGTTTCTGCCAAGGGCAGCAACACTACGGGTTCGGCGAGCGCGGGCTTTACGGTTTCGAAGGCATCTTTGAGTGGTGCCAAGGTTACTGCGTCGACTCAAACTATCACGAAGCTTGGTGCCGTCACGCCTGCCGTAACAGTAGTCGTGAGCGGCAGGACCCTCAAGTCCGGCACCGATTTCACCGCCAGCTTCGCGAACAACACCGCTCCTGGCAGCGCGAAGATAACCGTGACGGGCAAGGGCAACTATACAGGAACGGCTACAGGCTCGTTTACCATCAAGGGCGCGACTTCAACCGAGCGGCCGAAAGGCATGAAGACGCTAGCGAATCTCAAGTCTGCAGGTAAGCTCGGTTATTCGTCTGGCACTGGATGGGCAACGAACGAGGGAATTAAAGTGCCCGGCATGGTGTCGACGTACACGGACCTCTCGGGCATCAAGCTCACGGCTAACGACAACACCAGCTGCTTCTGCTCGCATATGACGCCTCAGGGCATTTGCGTAGCCAAGAACTATCTGCTAATCACGGCATATTGTTGCCCGGTGGATAAATCGACGAAAAAGCATACATCGGTTATTTACGTTATGGACAAATCGACCGGAGCGCTAAAGACCACGATTGCGTTACGCGATGGAACGAAATCGTTCACAAACCATGTGGGCGGAATTACTTATGATGGCACGAAATACGTATATATTGCGACGAGCGGGATTGTGAAATCCAGCCGTCTTACCGAGCTGCGCGTCCCTTACGAGACGATTGACGCCTTGGCCAAGAGTGGGGGCTCTTCGCTCGATATCTCTGGATGCTATGTGACGCTAGGCGGCAGCAACAGCGCCGATAAGGCATCCTTCAATACCTATTACGGCGGGTACTTGTGGGTTGGCTTTTTCTATGACCCTGATAGCAAGGACAACACAAAGGCAACCACCAAGTATGGCTATGTAAACGGATACAAGGTGTCGGGCAATACGTATACGAAAAAAGTTGAACTCAAGATTTGCAACAAGGCTAACGGCGCAACGTTCTTCTCGGCATATGGGCGGAATTACCTCATCGTGAACCAGTCGTTCGGTCGCACCACCGATTCGAACCAATGCATCTACACCGTGCAGAATATACAGAAATCGGCGGATTTGACCAAGTCAGCGTTCAAGTTTAGCAGCGCAAAAGTTCTGCCGCTGATGGAAGAATTCTGCATAAGCGACAAAACGCTGTATACGCTTTCCGAGAGTTGCAGTAGCTATTTCCGCACGAGTGCAAAAACGACTCCGACCGACATCGTGTTCCGCGGAAGTTTCGCAAACCTTGTCTCGGGCCGTAAGGACATCTCGTCGGCAAGCGTTTCGAAGATATCCGATGTAACCTATAACGGCTCGGCGTTCAAGCCTTCTCCTACGGTTTCAGTGGGCAAGATTAGCGGTATTGGCACGGGCAATTTAGTAAAGGGTAGCGATTACGCGCTGTCGTACAGCAATAACACCAAGGTCGGCACGGCTAAGGTGACGATTAAGGGCACGGGGATCTTCAAGGGCAGCATCACCAAGACGTTCAAGATCAAGAAGGCCTCCATCAAGAAGGCCAAGCTGACGGTAGGCAACGTTACCTACAACGGCAAGGTGCAAAAGCCCACGGTTAAGGTAGTCGTCGGCGGCCGCACGTTAAAGAGCGGCACCGATTACAGCGCGTCCTACAAGAACAATACGAAGGCAGGCACTGCAACTGTGACCGTAACGGGTAAAGGTGGCTACGATGGCAGCGCCAAGACGACCTTCAAGATAAACAAGGCAAGCAACTCCATGACCGCTAGCAGCACGATGTGCCCGACGTTCAAGGCGAAGGATTTGAAGAAGAAAAAGCAGACCAAGTCTAGCTCGATCAGCGTGAAGAAAGCCCAGGGCAAGGTCACGTACAAAAAGACAAGCGGATCGGGCAAGATCAGCGTTGACAAGAACACCGGCAAGATCACGGTGGCCAAGGGCACGGGCAAAGCGACCTACACGATTAAGACGCAGGTAACCGCTGCCGGCGATGCTAACCACAAATCCAAGAGCGTTACCGTTACCGAAACCATCAGGGTTTCTTAACGTCGTCGCCCCAAGACAGGCGCTGATGCACCCAACCTAACTGGGCGCATCAGATTGGAATGAGACAACATAGGGGCTGTAACAAAGGCTGCACCTGGGTCGTTCACGCTAAGCGCCCAGGTGCAGCTCGTGGATTGGCCGAGTCCCGCGTAGCGGCCATCCAGCCTGATCGCCGGGCCGAAAGACCTGGCGGCAAGGCGAATGCCGCATGTCGGCCTAGACCGGACTTCTGTTTCAGCCCCTATGTAACGCCTCGATCGGAAATCGCGGCCCAATCCTCCCAATTGTGTTTCGGTTCGATGAATTCATAGCATAAAGCTGTGAAAATGGGTATACTAACTCACCATTATGACCACTGCACAGGGACATATCGTTACCGCATTCGAAGGCGCCCGCGCATCGCGCGAGGTTCGCGCATTGCTGGGTAACGAGCTTCTGGGCCTGCTGCTTATCTAGGCGCGCTCGCGTCATGCCTGACTGCGGGTCCGCGCCCTATAAATTCCCCACCGCTCTTTTGCTGCCGCGAGGCTGGTCGCCGTGTAAAATCGTGGAGCTACGCAAAAATCGCATTTGCTCAATTAGGTCTTTTGCCCTGGAAGCGCCACGTTGCGTTTCCTACGAAAACCGAGGCTGGCCGATTCGGGCAAGGCGCCGTGCAATATACGAACAGGAAGGTTGAAACCATCATGAGGGAAATACGCATTAGCGACGTGACGATGCGCAGGGCGGCGAACAACAAGGCGTTCTCGCTGTCCTTCAAGGAAAAGCTCGAAATGGCCAAGCTACTCGACCATCTTGGCGTATCCGCCATCGAGGTCGAGGGCATCGAAAGCGTGAAGGCCGACAGCTTGCGCATCAAGTCGCTCGCGTCGCTTGTGCGCAACAGCGTGCTCGCCGTTCCCGTGAAGATGGACGTCGAGAACATCGAGCTGGTTTGGAACGCCCTCAAGGACGCCGTGCATCCGCGCCTGATCGTGAAAGCTGCCGTGAGCCCTGCGCGCATGGAGTACGTCTACCGCAAGAAGGCCGACGCGATGCTCGAGGACGTTGCGAAGACCATCGCGGAATGCAGGAAGCGCGCCGACGAGGTTGATTTCATTGCCAGCGACGCGACGCGCGCGGACGGCGCCTACTTGCGCGAGGTAATCGCCAAAGCTATCGAGGCGGGGGCCACGACGGTTACCGTATGCGACGCCGTCGGCGCCATGCTGCCCGACGAGTTCGCCGAGTTCATTCGCTCGCTGAAGGCCGACGTGCCTCAGCTCGCCGACGTGGCGCTGGGCATTTCGTGCTCCGACGAGCTGTACATGGCCGATGCCTGCGCCATCGCCGGCATCATCGAGGGCGTGGGCGAGGTCAAGGCGACCACGTACCCCATGGACGTCGTGTCGCTCGGCCGCCTGAGCAAGATCCTGGCCGACAAATCCGACGCATGCCAGGCCACGACCACCGTGCGCACGACGGAGCTCAAGCGCGCCATCAACCAGGTGTCGTGGATCTGCGAATCGGGCCGCTCGCCCTATTCGCCGTTCGAGACGGGTGTGCGCGAAGCCGACGAGTCCATCGTGCTCACCGAACGCGACGACGCCGAGGCCGTCATGCAGTGCGTGGCCCGGCTGGGCTACGACCTTTCCCTCGAGGATCAGGCGGCCGTGTACGAGGCGTTCCAACGCGTTGCCTCCAAGAAGGAAAGCGTGGGCAGCCGCGAGCTGGATGCCATCGTGGCCTCCGCCGCGCTGCAGGTGCCCGCGACGTACGTGCTGGACAGCTACGTCATCAATTCCGGTAACAAGATCAAGGCCACGGCCAACATCTGCATGCGCAAGGACGACGAAACGCTGCAGGCCGTGTGCATGGGCGATGGCCCCATCGATGCTGCGTTCCTGGCCATCGAGCAGATCGCGGGCCAGCATTACGAGCTGGACGACTTCCAGGTGAATTCCGTCACGCAGGGTCAGGAGGCCATGGGCGAGACGGTGGTCAAGCTCATTTCGGAAGGCAAAGTGTATTCCGGCCGCGGCATTTCCACCGACATCATCGGTTCGAGCATCCGTGCGTACGTGAATGCGCTGAACAAGATTGTTTACGAGGAGCAGAACTAACCGGGATCGCAACCACACGTGACCATAGGGGAGTTTTCCAACGGTCAGTCAAGATAAGGAGCACGAGCAATGAGACTATCGTTTTCTACGCGCGGCTGGGGTGATGTCCCTTGGGACGAGCTGGTGCAGACGGCATCCGACATGGGCTTCGAGGGCATCGAGGTCTACGATGTGCTGATCAATAGCAAGTTCACGGGCAAGGGCGGCCCGTTCGATCCGTACAATCTGCGCGCCACGGCCCGCAACCTGCGCAACCGCGGCCTGCAGATGCCGGTTCTGGACACGTCCATCGACGTATCGCTGCCGGGCGATGCGGTAACCCGCGGCAAGCAGCTGGTCGACCTGGCGGCCGAGCTGGGCGTCGAGTATGTGTGCGTCAAGGGCCAGCATGGTGCCGAGGACGCCGTATACGCAGCCATCGACGAGCTGCTGCCCTACGCCGAGGAGCGCGAGGTGGTGCTGCTGGTCGAAACGAGCGGCATCTACGGCGACACGGCCCGCTTGACCGAGTTGCTCGACCGCTATGCAAGCGATTACCTTGCGGCGCTGTGGGACGTGCACCATCCGTACCGCGATTTTGGCGAGGACCCCAGCACGA
>CAMPAJ010000003.1 GCA_946631805.1 uncultured Eggerthellaceae bacterium | reverse complement strand
GACGGGATGCCCCTCATAGGAGCGAGCGGATTGGGCACATGGGCCTCGAATAAACTCGATAGCCTCATTCAGACCATCGGCCTGCAACCCGCAAAAGTCGGCGCGCTCAAACCAGCGCTCGTAAACTCCGGGCATGTGGCTGCAAAAAGCGACGGCAGGGCAGCGAATTGGCTTGTCGTCAAGCAGCGGGTTATCGCCCATCCTGCTATGTCGACCGACCTCTTCTCGTCTGCGCTCACCGAGGCGGAGCGCGTTGCCGTCGCCCAAATCCAAAGCGTCGGCGATTCGTTCGAAATCGCCTCAATCGAGCTGCTCGGCGAAGGGGGTCCCTCCATACCCATAACCGTGCCCATACCCCCTCAGGCAAAGGAGTATGGCATTGCGGCAGTCCAGGGGCTCATCGGGCGATTGCGCTCCTACTACATCCAAACGACGGAGGCTCACGTATGGGAATGACGAAAGCTGGTCGGCTGCTCGTCGAGAGACGCGGCCAAATGACAATCGAACTCGCCTGCGCGATGCCCGTCCTTCTTATAGTCGCACTGCTGGCCGTCAACGCCCTGACGTTTTTCGGCCAATGCGCCGTTTTCGATCGAGCTGCGCAAAGCGCAATCTGCACGTATGCGGCATCGCCTGCTTACGGTCAGGGCGCTTCGCAGAGTTGCGCGCGTATCGAGTCGGCAATACGCGACGCAATGGGAACGCCAAACGTCAACGTCAGCGTCACGTGCAGCGGAGTGGGACGCGACCTGGAACGTTACGTAGCAACCCTCAGCTTCTCGCCGACGCTGTTCGGCATGGGGCTGCGCTCGCACGTATTCGGGGTCTCCATGCCGAGCCTGACGCACACGACCCAGCTCGTTGTCGACACATACAAACCAGGAGTGATCATATGAAGCAACTACACGTAAAACGCCGTCCAAGGAGCAAGAGCGGCGAAAGCGCGATGCCGCGTAGCTGGAAGCGGCGTCTCGCAAGAGCGATCCTCATCGTCTTCGCTCTCGTCGCAGCGGTGCCCGCAAGCACGCTCATGCTCGATGGCCCCGCAAACCCCGCTACCGCCCGCGCTCAGGACGACGCTCGCGCAGGCATGCAGTCATCCCTTATCACAGAAAACTCCAGCCCACAACATGCGCTTACCGAACTCGAGCGCCTTGCGGGCAAGGAAGACGAGACGCCCGAATACTTCGAGGAAGAAATCGGGATGCTTGCCGGAGCCCGCAACATCCGCTCGAATTCTGGCGGAAGCGTCGTCGGCTACGTCGTAGACCTCGAACCATCGCAAGCAACCGCCGCGCTCGACAAGCTCATGACACATGGCGGATGGAGCAAAGTGCAACTCGGGCAACAAGGTGGGTCGACCTATATCAAGAAAGGCGGGCGCTGCACATGGGCGCTTGCAACCTGTACGAAGTCAGCCAACGCCACGAGCATCGTTTACAGGTGCGTGGTCTCATGAACGTCGAAGTCGCAAGCAGCATCCATGCTCGGCTAATCGGCCTATTGGGGCGGAGGGAATTCGACGGGGCCCTGCTCCTCATCCCATGCCATGACATCCATACGGTTGGCATGCGCCGCTCCATCGACGTTGCATTTATCGCGCGTGACGGCACGGTAATCGAATCCCATCTTTGCGTCGGTCCCAATCGCCGACTGCGCAATCGGGCCGCGACCGCAACGCTCGAGCGATTCGCATGCAACGACCCCTGGTACCTGCCCGGAGACAGAATCCAGGGCGATTTGCATGTACATCTAGCAGGCTGAGCGACGCTGGCTGCGCGCCCGTTACGCCATTCGCCCATCACCATCAACGCAAGGAGGAAATCACGATGAAAACCTGCCCCGTATGCAACGCCCTCGCCTTCGACGACGCGTCGATGTGCTACGGCTGCCTTCATACATTCGACGAGGACGATTGCGCCCACGATAACGAAAACTCATCGCCATCAGGCATGCCGATTGCATCATTTGACATCAGCGCCCCCGCAAAGAGCCCCTCCGAGGGCACGCAAACCGATTCGCCGAGCCAAGAGGCCTTCGTAGATGCAAGGAACGAATTCAATAGCCCCATTGGGCCCAACGGAAACGCGACCGAAAACGCCCCCGCTGGCCAAGCAACGTTCCTGCTAACGCTCACCCCCATAGGGAGCCACATCGAAAACCGCGAATGGGAATGCTCGGTAGCGCCTCTTTAGCACATGAAAAAGCGGGGCGAAACCTCCTCGGCCCCGCCCCGCCTTTTCTAATCAGCCCGAAGGCTGCTTCTATTTCATGAGCTTTGCGAACTCTTGCTCAGCATACTTCTGCACGAGCTCGTCGACTTCCAGATACGCATCGAGCAGGCGGTCGCCCTCAGGAGTAAGCGTCGAACCATGAGCGCCGTCGCGGTCGAGCAACTGCATGCCCAGCGCCGCTTCGGTCTCCTTGATGATGCGCCACGCCTTGCTATATGCCATCTTCATCTCTTTGGCTGCAGCGTTAAGCGAGCCCAAAGTGCGCACGCCCAGGCACAGACTGGCAACACCTCGACCAAACTGAGAATTGCTCTTGGAATCTTCGTTTGAGATTGCCAGACGGATAACGGGTTTCATAGCTGCGCTCTTGCCCATGCTTTCGGCCTCCTTTGAATTACCTTGGCACGATTATAACAATCGCTAGATAATTCTCCTAGTGGATTATTCGCCCAAAGTATCCAGAAAACCACAGACGGCGGTGCGAATAGCGTCCGCATCTCCATCGATGACATCCGTGAACCTTATGGGCAGATTATCCAGCTCCGCCAATCCGGCGGGAATATTCGACAAACCGGTCTCTTCCGCGATGAGCTCATTGAGCTTGCAGCCGGTAAGCTCAGCCACCTCGGCAGGCAATTCCTCGTCCAGGGCGATCGAGTGCAAAGCCTTGTACACGTTGTTGCCGAACTTCGCCCAATGGGCCGTCGAGGCCACGACGACGGGCACGCCGTCTTCGCGCAAGTTCTCGGCAACCTGCCACGCAACCGCCGTGTGCGGGTCCATGAGGTAACCGCAGCGCTCGAACACCTCGCGAATGGCTGCCAGGCATCCCTCATTGTCGACCGAATCGGCCGCGTACAGCTCGCGCATCTTGGCAAACGTCTGCTTGTCGACCTGGAAGCGCTTGTCCTTGCCGAGGTCGCGCATCCATTCGGCAATGGCCTGGGCATCGCGGCCGGTCAGCTCGAACAGCTGGCGTTCGAGATTCGAGGAAACGAGGATGTCCATCGAAGGCGACGGCGTCTTGACGAACGTCCTGTCGGAAATGTCGTACGTGCCCGTGTTGATGAAGTCGGTGAGCACGCGATTCTCGTTGGAAGCGCACAGCAAACGGCGGATGGGCGTGCCCATGCGCTTGGCGTAGTACGCCGCCAGGATGTTGCCGAAATTGCCCGTCGGCACGCAGACGTCGATTTCGGAGCCCGCCTGCACCACCCCGTCGGCGACAAGCGTCGCATAGGCCGAGATGTAGTACACGATCTGGGGCATGAGGCGACCCCAGTTGATGGAGTTCGCGCTCGACAGCGCAATGCCGTAGCGATCGTGCAGCTCCGCGGCAAACGCCTCGTCGTTGAACACCGTCTTGGCACCCGTCTGGCAGTCGTCGAAATTGCCGCGCACACCCCACACGGTAACGTTGGAACCGCGCTGCGTCGCCATCTGCTTGAACTGGATGTCGCTCACTCCGCCGTCCGGATACATGACGCCAATGGAAACGCCGTCGACATCGCGGAAGCCCTCAAGCGCCGCCTTGCCCGTGTCTCCCGACGTCGCGACCAGGATCATGTGGGTATCGTCAAGCTCGCCGCGATCGCGCAACTCAGCTGCACTCACGCTGAAGAACCTGGGCAGGCATTGAAGCGCCATGTCCTTGAACGCGCTCGTGGGGCCATGCCACAGCTCGAGCAGATACACGTCATTGGGCAAAGCCGTAAGCGGGCAAATCTGGTCGGTATCGAAATTGCCGCCATATGCCTCGGAGGTGATGCGGCGAAGCTGCTCATCGGTAAGATCAACATCGAACGCGCTATAAATGCGGGCAGCCCGCTCGGCATATGGCATCGAGCCAAGCGCGCAGATCTCATCGAGCGTAAGCTCGGGAATCGACTCGGGAACGAACAGGCCGCCACCCGGCGCAAGCCCATCCACAACCGCCCGAGTAAAGGCAACGGGCTCCTCCACGACGCCGCGCGTGTCGATGTAACGGTTCTCGGCCATGATCATCTCCGTTCTATTGTTTGCGATTTGTATCAGTATACATGTTGTGCGCTTGCAAACTTGCCCTCCCGCCTGCGCTTGCAGCTATATCGCACATGTTTGCCGCACATTTCATCGTTCTGAAAATTGTTTACTGTGGAGAACTTATGTGCAAGAAGTTTTCTTCGGTTTACTTATTGACACAATGCTGGGGTAACCCTAGACTAACAAATGTCGAAAGGGCACGGAGCCCGGACGACACGAACAGCTGACACGGTGGTGAAGATTCCTCTCGTCTGATCGTTCACCACAATCGATGGCTGGCAAGGGACCCACCCCCCTCTCTCTTCCCTTGCCAGCCCCTGCCACTCAAGAGCCGCCTACGGGCGGCTCTGCTTGTAGTCAGATGCGTTTGCTCAAAATGTTTGCCCAGGCCAACTCACGGTTATGCAGTGTTGGTGCAGAGCGCCAACTTGTGCCGCTGGGGGTCAGCGCAACCGATTCGAGAATAAAACATGTGATAAGATTTGCTAATCACCGAGCCAAGGAGCGCATGATGGAAAAGATCTCGACGTCCCACGAGGACTACTTAGAAGCAATCGTCATGCTTGGCGGCACCGACGAAGTGTCGGTCCGCTCCGTCGACGTATCGAAGCAAATGGAAGTCTCGAAGGCTTCCGTCAACAAAGCCGTTGGCCTGCTGAAAGAGCGCGGCCTGGTCGACCAGCCCTACTACGGCGACATCACCCTCACGCCCGAGGGCTACGAATACGGCAAGGCCGTGTACAAGCGCCATCGCTACCTCACCACGTTCCTCGCAAAGGGCCTCGGCATTGCCGACGAGGTCGCCGAAGAGGAAGCCTGCCTGATGGAGCACGCCATCAGCGACGACTCTTTCGAAAAGTGGGTCGCCTACATCGACAAGCTCGGTCTGGTGAAGGACGAATAGCCCTCAACGGCGGACGCCCCCTAAAGTCGCGAAACAGCAAGCTGCCCTATCCGACAATCGCGGATAGGGCAGCTTTTTTCTTACTTAACCTACGCTTAAGCTAGCCATTTCATACTTCGGACAAAGAAGGGCTATCTGCACCTTCGGTCTCTAGCTCATCAACGCCAAGAACCCGCCTGGCCTCCGCTTCGTCGCAACCGAAGTTTTCCATGTAGCGTTTGACCACAAATGCCACAGTATCGCCAATGCCCTCGGCTCGACCTTGTTTTCGACCCGTTCCGCCCTACGACCACTCGGCAATGTCCACGATGCGCGCAATACGCCATTCCAGGGCCGCTCGAATGTACGGCAAGCGACTCGCAAGCGCGCTGTTCCCCGCCAAAATCTCGCAGGCCTCGTCAGCGAATCCATCGAGCCTTGCGGAATCAAGCCAACCAAAATCGCTCACGAGCAAGAGCTGCCTGCCCGGATTCGCATAGAACTGCTTGCTTGCGAAACTCCGTTCACCCTTCGCAAGGCGCGCCTCGTCGACATCGCACCACAGGCTCGTCCCCGAGTCAAAAATGGGCGCCGGCCTGCATTCGAGCGTTTCGACATTGCGGACGATGCCAAAGTTGCGGAAATGCCTGTCGGTATTGGCAAGTATATCGTCGCAAACGATCATGCGGTCGAGCGACTCCTCGACGCCCGGCACCCCAAGAGCTTCGCAGCAGTCAAGGTAATTGCGATACGCATCCTGGCCCGCCTCGTCGCCCAGTACACGTTGGACGTACAAGGCTGGAACATACTCCTCGTCGTCGGCCACGAAATTGGTGCATAAGCAGCAGGCCGAGGACCCTTCCCCTTCGAGCTCATATGCAACAAAATCCCCCTGCGAAAGCAGCCGACGATGCAAGTTCGTGGCAACCACCTCGTTATATGGCTCCTGCCCATTGTGCATGCCATGCTTTTTCAGCATGCGAACGCCATCGCGCACCACCCACGACTTCTCGAGATTCCCGTCCGAAGTGTTAGCCGGGTGCGCAGGCACGCTTGGACTGGAGGCATACGGTGCCGTACGCGCTTCGACCAGATCGAAGTCGTTGTTGAAAAAGTTCACCAACTCCCACTCAAGGCCCGATTCCTTCGGCCGTATCCAGTATTGATCCGAAAGCGAAAGCCCCAGGTTCCGATACAGAAGCTCTTCGGGAATCCTCACGCCGGCTTTGCGCAAAAGCTGGTCAAGGTTGCTGCGCGTCCCCGGCACACCGCGTCCGCGCCACCAACGATTGAAGTCGGCAAGCGTAATGCGCCCACCACCAAGCGAAATGCCGATGGGCGCCCTCGACTCGTCGACAAACTCCCCCAACGACGTGAACTCATGCTTGCGCGCATCGTACACGAGATCGCAGATCTCGTGCTGGCGATTCATAAGCATGAACCGAGCTTCGTAGCGGCCAGCACCACGAGCCGGCCGTCCACCGGTTTTGCTCACGGTTCGCATGCGTTTGTTGACCGACTCTTCGTCGACGAGCCACACCCCCGACACCTTCTGTGCTTCGAGTTGCCCCGCGCTGATCAGGCTTTGCACGCGCCGCACCGACACGCCAAGCCGAGCAGCAGCCTCCGCGGTTGAAATCCTGCTTGCCATTCTGTAACCTTTCGCTGTGGCGTATAGTTTTTACTGAATTCTTGACATTATTATACTATTCGCCCATAGAAGCCGGTTAGCAAGTTATACTGCAATCACCTTGTTACGAGACTTTCAGCCTCCACTTCATCGGCCTTAACACCACCTCATAGCTGAAAACCCATTGGCATTTTCAGGCGACAATGAGAAATCTATCCGGCAACATTATTGCTTTTGAAAGAGCGCCTCTATCAACCCACGGCCAAATGAAAAGGCCACCTACCTAAGCAGATGGCCCTTCGCTCGTTCTAATTACGCCGCATTTCGTCTCCGAACCCTCATTACCAGCACACCGCCCATAAGGCCCGTAAGCATGATGCCAAAGAGATAAACGAAACTCGCGCCGGGGCCTCCGGTGTTCGGGAGAGGTGCGCCAGGGGTATTTTCAACAACGAAAGTAAAGCCCGTTTCGGCATCTTCTTTATTGATTGACCCTCAACCGGACGCCTGAACTGAATTGCGGCGCCCGAATCGCCCAGTCTATCGTTTCGCACCATCATGGTAGCTGGATGCGAACCGCGTCCTTAAGACGAAATGCTCAATATCGGCGTGTATTTCACGATGCATCTGATGCTATTTCGCCGCATCAGCCTTAGAAATGACAAAATTTTCGTTTTCAGAGACATCGATGCTCTTTACGTTTTGAAAAACCCCAGATGGAGCGGACGGCACATTTTCGGCAATCTGGCAGCCAGGGCGTTGCTTTTGAGTTTTCCCAGTTGGCAAATTCCTGTTACTTCAAAGTCTGTATCTGTAAACGCAAATTTTGTCATTTCTTGACCCGTTCCGCAAAAATTGCGTCGCACAAGCTGATTGCAACGAGCCACACGGTCGATCAAAGGAGCTGCAGAATTCGAATTGGGGGCCAACCAGCCCCACAACCTTTCATTCACTTGTTGAAAAAATAAGGTTAGTGTTATAACATTATTTTTCAAACGAAGAACAGAAAGGTTATGCGATGGGCAGCTACGTCGATTGTTTCTGGGTATCGGACACTGCGGGCATGAACAAGGCTGAGCGTATGAGCGGTGCATACCACCCTTACATACCTGACGAGATTCGCGATTTCGAGCTGATGATGGGTCCATCATGCGCCGCCGCAGTGACACGTGCAAGCGAAGCGTTGCGAACGCTTCAGGATGCGGGGTCGTTCACCGACACAGAACCGCTCGCAAGGATGCTTTTGCGTGCCGAGGCAATGTCGTCCTCACGCATCGAGGGTTTGGAAATACCAGCTGGCAAGCTGTTAAAGCATGAGGAGCTCAATCGACTTGGCGTGGAACGCCGCCTTGACTCCACCGAAGCACTGGTGCTCGGGAACCTCCACGCGCTTGTTGGCGGGCTTGCCGCAGTAAAACCAGGGCATACGTTTTCGATTGAGGGCATATGCGAAATCAACCGCGACTTGCTCGCCGGGACTCGCATTGCCGACGTAGGCGGCGCTCTGCGCACAACCCAAAACTGGATTGGGGGCAACCGCGTGAACCCCGTGGGAGCAGCCTACGTGCCCCCCGTGCCGGAGCTCGTACCCAACCTGATGGCAGACCTGGTAGCGTTTCTAAACACAACCGAGTTGCCAGCCGTTGCGGCCGCGGCCGTTGCTCATGCGCAGCTCGAAACGATCCACCCATTTGCCGATGGCAACGGACGCACCGGCCGAGCACTCGTGCACATGGTGCTGAAAGCGAAAGACCTGGCTCGAGCTACGGTGCCCCCCGTTTCGCTCGTGTTGGCAACCGACCGCGAGCGCTACATCGCCAACCTCGCCGCCTACCGAACTGACGGCGAAGCTAATCGAATTGAGGCCGTAAATAACTGGGTGGAATACTTCGCCAACGCCACCACACTCGCTTGCGAGCGAGCCAGCGACTTCGAAGCGAAACTTGCCCAGATACGAGACGGTTGGCTTACGCGAACGAGTTTTCGCGCGAACTCAGCAGGCCGCCTGCTAATCGATATGCTCCCCGGCACTCCCGCCCTGAGCATAAAGACCGCGCAGGAGCTCATCGGCCGCAGCTATCCGGCAACACGCTCAGCCGTGCTCGCGCTCGAAGGGGCAGGCATTCTGCACCAGAACTCCAAGAACCGCAAAAGCGGCATATACATCGCCCACGAGATCGTCGAAGCCTTCAACGCCTATGAGCGCGCGCTTGCAACGACGTCAGGCGACACCTCCAACGAAAAGCCAAGGCGTCGCGTGCCGCAACGCGTAAGGCGTGGTTGAGCAGGCCGCCCAATGAAGTGAATGGCCTTTCGCCTTATACCGCGCTCCTCCTCCGCATCTTCATCAGCAACCCAGTACTGGCAAGGCCTGTAAGCATGATACCGAAGAGGTAAATTAAGTTCGTACCCGGGCCACCGGTGGACGGTAATTCATAACCCGGATTGTTCTTAACTGTCATAACAAACTTAGCGGTATCGCCCGTTCCAACTTCAGAATCGCTATACATAAATCGACTCACAGTCTGTATCCAGTTATATGGGTTGCCTGAGATGTAATCTTCTATCTGCGTCTCTGGGATGCTTTCTCCTGATGGTCGATACTTTGTATAAATATCGTCTAGATACAGGCGTATCTCAATCGGCTCCGGATCCATAATGTATCCGTCCGGGGCCTTTGTTTCTAGCAGATAGTACACGCCATTCGGCACATACGACAAATCGTTCACTGTTATGGTTCCGCCCGATGTGGACACCTCATCGCCAATCTGGACAACCTTCTTCGTCTCGCCCCTGACCTCAAGGTCTTCTGCGCCAGCCTCATACTCGCCGGTTTCCTCTCCGGTGTCAGGATTGATCACTTTTTTGGCTGAACGATACAGCTTGAATTTCGCCGTATCAATATTGTTCCCCGACATGTCTTGCTTGGTAATCTCGAGATTCTTGGCAAAGACGTGAATCTCGTGGATGTTCTCGCTGCTCTCACGACCAGCAGCATGGCCCTGATACATGGTGCCAAAGATACCAGTGTAGAAATCATCGGCGCTCTGGCCGCCCTGACCTATAGGCGTAACCGTATAATCCGGCGCATAAGCAACCCGAAGCACGTATTCTTCCACTTTGTTACCCGTAACCGTGGTCTCGTGAGGAGATTGGTTGATTAAATCATCTTCTTCACCAGGGGCAATGGTTTTTTCCAAGGTGATCTTGACGTTGCCGTCGTCTGTCAAGCCGTATTCGTGATAGGGCAGGGTTATACCCGAGGTACTTATATCCGTAAGGAAGTTATCCCAATTGAGCTCACTACCGTTGAAATACCTCGCTTCCAATGTTGGGTCCTTGCGAATCAGCCTTTTGATCAAATCGGGAAGCGGGAACGTTGCGGCCGTACCCGTAGCAGTACCCCAGCGCTCCTCAATGGTATTCGGGCCGAGCGCGTAATGTAGACCCCCGTCCGTATTCACAACTTCTTCTACGACAAGGCTGTCGTAGATAGCCCTAAGCTGCTTCTTGGGGTCTACCGCCGTGCCAAGATAGACCGTCCATGCTGTTTCATTATTGAAGAAGGTTAGTTCGTTAACATTGACCTTGGGAGATGGCAGCGAAGCGCTGAGCTTCAGCGTGTCTCGCACCAATGTCTCATCGAAGGTATGGTCGCTCCCGCCAATACGGTACTTTGTAGCAACGACCGTCGCTTCTCCTTCATTTGTTTTAATAGCGTTGCCACCCAGCAATTCTTCTTGTGCCTTGACGTAGGCTACGCCATGCCAGCCAGTTATTGAGTCAATGGGCTGGTTGACCCACTTGATAGTCTTTCCATCGGACTGAACAACACCAGCTATTTTTGTTTCATCCGTTGTTAAGTTGCCTTCAATGTCTATCGAATCTCCAGCACTCAGAGGAAGACCAGTCGCCTTGTCTACCAAATAAAAGGCCTCACCCACGGTGTCTGTAATGTCGCCTATGACAACGGCATCCTCCATGAGAACCTTCGTAATCTGCCGGAAAATGTTCGTCAAATCACTGGCGCTTTCCGCCATATAGAACATTTTTTCTCCGTTTTTGTCATTGTCCGCCAGATCGTAAAGCAATCTTTTGCCTGACGTGACGTTATCCATGCTCAAGCCAACCGTTATAAGTTTGACATGGCTGTTATTCTTAAGATTCTTGGCAGCTTGCCTGACGGCGTCTTCAACTGTTCCCGAAGAAGGCGCGGTACCACCTTGCGGTGCGCCATCGGTTACAAGAATGACATAGCGATCGGTCGCAACGAGATTGCTATCGTCGTCTAACGTATAATCGCCTGTCCATGTAAAACTTTGCGCATCGTTAAATGCCTGATCTGGGCGCGTGCCTCCACCGCTGGAATAGGCGAGATCGACAGACAGCGTTGTGGCTGGGATGAAATCCTGCCGCTGACTACCCAGGCTTCCGCTAAATGTATTATAGGCGACTTTAACGTTTGGGCTTGATTCGCCCGCGACCGCCAATAGCCCCGCAATTGTGTTCAGATCAGTAGAGCCATTTCCCAAGCTCTGGCTAAGGTAATGAAACCTATTGTATCCGTTATCGCCGGCGTCATAAATCGTGTAAGTGGTGTTATCGTTATCGCCTTTCGTGAAGGGATGTAGGGAATCCTGCCCATAGTTTGTTGCAAGCCCATTATTCGGATCTCCGAAGATTATGTATCTCCGCTGATTGCCATCCCATTCGCCAGTTCTTGACGCGTCAATCGCGCGCCAATTTCCTTCTTTGTAGTAGATTTTGAAAACGGTCGCAGTGCCCGATGCATCGGCAATCAGATAGTAGGGGTTATTATATCCTCTGCTTGTATCAAGCCAATTTCTGTTGTTATATGACCATCCGTTTCCGCTACCAGAATTATTGATCTGGTAGATAGGAATGTCGGTGCTGATATTATTGTTCCCATCTCTGTAATTTGAAGTTGTAGTCTCTACCAGCGCCGAGGGGAAATACATCGAGTTAGACACATCTAAGCAAAATGCCATGTCGATATTCCCGGCAAATGTTTGAAAATTTGCTTTGCTTGTGAAATCCAAGCGATATATACGGTTCTGGTAATCGTAAACTTCGGCCGTTTTATTCGTTGCCGAACCTACAAGCGGAATCTCTTTTGCCCGCAGCCCCTCTAGCCAGCCGGTCATATCCTCAATAGAAGATGGTTCTTTTTCATCTGGCGGAACAGCATAATTCGGATTCTGCCTAAAATATGCGACCAGATTGCTGCCATTGTGAGGGATTGGCAGCGTTTCCGCAGCAATGGTCGAAGGGTATTGGTTCCGATCCAACGCTAATCCGTCCAACTCCCAATGATCAAATACCCACTTGTTTTGCCCCTGATTCATATGTGTCACAGGTAACGCCGTAATCGTGCCCGCATTGTTCTTATCATGATTGGAAGTCGCCTCGTAATAATGCGTATCGGAAGCGCCATCATGATGAACTGTTTGCTGCGTTCCACCTGATACCGAGACCGTACCTCGGGCCTCATCTGCCGAACGCACCGTGTAGTCATAAGTGGGCAAACTGTCCATCTCGTAGATACGGATTGTTACGCCGTCTCCATCCACTCCGACAAAATTGCTGCCATTAAAACCCAGGTGGACATATCGATGCTCTTCTTCCGTCCCAATATTGTGATAGCCCTCCAGAACGAATCCCCCATCGCTCTGTATTACAGCAACATTATTGTTTCCCTGTTGAACAAGTTCCTCGCCCGCGTTATTCAGAGTTATCGTCCTCGATTGATTGTCGATCGGACGGATTAGGTAGTAATTCTTATCAAGATGATGCTCAACGTCCTGCTCTTTGAATATATGGTTGAAACTCCATGCGTAGGTGCTGTTGAGGTGCTCAAAATCGTGCTCTTCGTCTGTATCCCCATCAAAATCAGGATGATAGGAGCTGTCTACAGTTCCGTCGTTCTTAAGAAGATAGTAGGTTGTCTTGCCGCCAGTGGTTACTTCATAACAAATTAGGTAGCTCTTGCTAGCATCGATGCTGTCCTTTTCCGCATCTGAAACCGCCTGCGCATCCGTTACCTTCACTACAAACTGATTCCCATTCACCATGGTGACCGTCAGGCTTTCTTCGCTGGTAAACGGGCGCACGCTAATCAGGACCCAGTCGCCGGCATCCACCGTTTGTGCGTTAATCTTTGCAATCTGTTCCTTTGTCAGATTTGCGCTGTAGCGAACGTCCAGCGCGTTGGCTTCCTTCAACTCCCCTACCGTGGCTCCATCAGCAGTTTTACCGACCCACACCAGCTCAGGATTGCTGAATTCTGCACTCTTGACATTCGCTACGAATTTTTCCGCATTTGTACGCGCTGACGCATTATTCGAACTTGGTGCGTCGTTACCCCCTTTTGCATCTGCTACTCCATCAATGCCATAATCTGCTATGCCCAGCACTTCAACCAGGTGAGCAAGTGAAATGAACCCACCGCCGGGGATGCTGAACTCATACGTTTTCCCATTGGCCTCCCAGTGGAAATCAACCGTGTACACAATCGCGTACACGCTGAAGTCTGCAGCGCCAAAGGCCACGGTTTCGGCACGCTGGTCGACCTCGGCGCCTTCTACCACTTGGGCGCTCAGGTCGTCGGCGACGTGCACGACGGCCAGAGCGTCAGCTGGGGTCTCGGCTACGAGCGGCGTGGTCATCGTTACTTGCACGCCCACGAGAGGCTCGACCTTGTTGCCGTCGGCGTCTAGGAACGTGATGTCGGCGGCAACGGCTTGAACGGCGCTTGCGGGCGCGTCCTGCGCATCCTCGCCCAGTGCGCCGTCGGCGGCCGCCTGGTCTTTGGCGGCGTCTAGGACGTCGTTGTCCTCGACGGGCGTAACGACCATCGTCGAGCCTTCGGGCAGGGCGCTTTCGGGCGCTTCGACGGAAACCGAAAGCGTCACGGCGCCGTTTTCGTCAACGATGTCCTGCTGGAAGCTTTGCTGGGGACGATCAGGGGTTTCGATGAGGTTGGGGGTGGCGATTGCGCTATCAGCTTCGCTATAGGCCATATTCCCAGCTGCGTCGGCAGCTGCACCGTAATCAATTTCGCTGCCAGAATCGCTACCGCTACCAACGGCATCGTCCTGCCCCGCTATTACGCCTGGTTGAGTCGCCGTATCGACAACGGCACCGTTGCCGGCATCGCCCGCTAACGACCCGCTAATAGTATCTGTATTGGATGCAGGTGACGAATGGATGCAGTATCTACGTCGTCGAGGTTCCTATTGGAAACATCGCCACCTGGCCCGTTCGCTTCAGCGTTTTCGCCGGCGTCCGCTACACCAACGTCGTCGGCAGCATCCTGCTCACCATCGACGCCTTCTCCCTGCACGACAACCCGCTCGTAGCAGGCATCGCCATGCGCATGCTCGGGCAGCTCGCACGCAAGCCGACGCTCGTAACAGGCGTCGGTATGCACGTGATCGGCACTTTCATCCTGACCGCACGCGAGTACCTTCTGGTAACAGGTTTCGGAATGCTGGTGCTCCTCGAGACCGCACACGAGGGCACCGCGGGTCATGCTCAGCGCGGGAACCATCAAGGCAATCGCGGTGGCAAGCACCACAATGCAGCCGAGCGCTGCCACGAGCCTTCCATATCGACGACGATCCAGCTGCTTCTGACGCTTACTCTGAGCACCCATAACAACAGCCCCTTGCGTATTTTAAGGAGGCCAAACCGCAGGGCCTCCGGTTGCAAATTACTGACTCACGTTCTAGGCCGTACACATCGCGCATAAATCCGCCGAATTCAAGGCCCAACCCACCTTACGCACCGCAACAGGCAACGCGGCACGCCTATTGGTTAACGCTTAATTACCCGATTAAACTATATCAGGATGGTCATCGTTTGTTAGTTTACTCGCAATTTTGCGCCATTACCGCACCCGATTGTAAGGGGCTGTAACAGAAGTCCCACACGAGGCGATTTGCGGTTTTCTCAGAGCCATCCGGCAAATTCCCTGGGACGAGGCGGCCCTCTGCCTCCCTGGGCACCTGCCCTGCGTCCCTGCAGGGCGTTTTCCGTCCGTAGCGCAACCACGCCAAAGAGCGGCTTTCGTTACAGCCCCCTTGCAAGAAGCCGATCAAGACACGTTCATTAGATACGGACATATCGCCTGCAAAGAATCGCCCCGGCAAGCGCTATGAGCACGACGCCCAGACAGGTGAATACGCCAGAACCCGGACCTCCAGTGTTGGGAAGCTCGACGCCGGCTGTGTTCCATACCTCAACAGTCCAGGGGCCATCTTCTGCAGACTGGGTCACGTTAGATTGGTTGTTGCCCTGCATCGCCTGGACGCCAGCACTGCTCACGTAGAGCTTCACGGGCTCGTCAGGCAACAGATAACCTTCGGGCGCCATGGTCTCGACCAGGCGATACTCGCCCAACGGCAGCGGCCCTAGCGGCAGCACGCCAAACTCGTCCGTCGCGCCCTGCGCTACTATTTCGGCACCCTCATTGGGTGCGTTATTCGCGTCGTCGAAATCCTCGGCATGGTACAAAGCGAAGATCGCCCCTTCTAGCACGGCGCTCGTCCCCACGCTGACCTTCAAAACTTCGACTTCCTTCACTTTGCCGTTTGGAATCGTTATGGCATACGACACATCGCCCGTTCGGTCGTCTTTAGTCATTCGCAGGCAATTCTTGTACGCTTCGGACTCGATACGCACCGTACCGTTTTCACCGATGGTGAAGCACAAATCTTCCGAGAGCTTATCGTAGCCCTCAGCCGCCTTCGTCTCCTCGAGGTAGTACGTGCCCGCCCCGAGCTGCATGTTGATACCGGGCAGGATGCCGTCGTCGCCCGTCACGACGTCCCCGTAGCCTCCCATGGGCTGGTAGTCTTTCCGCTTGTTGCCATCAAGGTCGGTGACCTGGGGATACAGCGCAAAGTGCACACTGGGGATGGGCTCTTTCGTCGCAGCGTCGATCTTGCGGGCCAGCAGTGCCGCCGGACGGTTGCGTATTGTGATCGTGGCAGCCATGTCGGCACCCGCGGTGTAGAGCTTATAGAAGGACCCGTCCACGCCGCTTACCTCGACAGAACCGCCGACGTCAACCACGATGACCATCGACGTATCCATGACGACGTAGCCCTTCGGCGCGCTGACTTCGGTCAGCAAGTAGGTCCCTTCCGACAGGTAGGCGGTGGTGATCAGCCCGTCGAGGCCCGAGGTATACCTGGCGGCCGCCACGTCGGCGCCGCTTTGGTCCTTGAGGGTGAACACCGCTCCCGACAAGGGGTTTCCATCCCAATCGGTCTTGTACAGCCGGATGCCCGGGCGCGAGTTGACGACTTCGTCGGTGCGCACGTTCTCGTTGCGATCGGTCATCTCGCCGGGGTTGTAGCTGACCGCATACACTAGGCCCGAATCCTGCCGATCGCCACCCAAAGGAGTGCCGCTGATGTCGAGCGTTCCGCCTTCGTCGCCGCCGTTGCCGATGCGCGCAATCGTTTCGTACCCCGTGACCGTGCCGTCTTCGGCTATGGTCAGGCCGTCCTCGCCGGGATCAAGCACGACCTCGCATACGACGTAATCGGTGAACGCCGCCCCCGACTCCAGGTGGTTGAAGAAGTAGTACACGGACGTTTCGTCCGAAGTCAGCTGCCTGACGCTGCCTTCCAGCAGATCGCCCAGCTCGCCTTGGTCGTCCTTCAGGTAAATCGCGAAGTACACGGGATCGCGTTCCTCCATGAAGTCCTTGTCGGTCCAGGTCTTCTCGACGGTCAGGCCCCAACCCTTTTGGTTGCGCACCTCGATTGCGGGATCTTCGTCCACGGCTATCGTGCCCGAAATGGGCGTCGTGCCGTTCACCTGCTCATGCCCGTCGTCGATGCGGGTGTAGCCGTCGCTCAGGCGCAGCGTGTAGCCTTTGGGAATCTCGTAGTCGCGTTCCTCGACCTTGAATTGCGTACCCACAATGAGGTTGCGCACCTCGACGGTGTAGTCGGCTGGAATTTTCGAGATCGAGCCGTTCATCGAAGTGGTGAACGTTGCCGCTCGCTTCTCGGCATCGGTCAACTCGGCGTAATCGACCTTGTAGAGCGGGTCGAACCTCTGCTCGCCGGCGTTCCATATGCAGTATTCCTTCTGCGCGTTCTTCACGTGGTATTCGTACATGTCGGCAAGGGGCAAGTTGTCGGCGGAAGCGTTCTCGCTACCCAGGTAGAGCCGGAAGTTGAACGCCGTGGGGTTAGCCGGGTAGTGCAGCACGTCCACGCCGTTTTCGGCATACAGCCGTTTGGTGATAGCAAGCGTGCGCATGGCGCCTTCTCTCACATGGTTGTCGTACTCGACCTCCGACCGGTTGACCAGCGTGTCTTTGGCCGTGGCGTAGTCAGCCCTCCCCTCGTTACCGCTCGGCTCGCCAGCGAGCTTCACGCCGTTGGCCTTCACCTCGTCGTACACGCCCGGGTTGACGCCGCATTCCACCACATAGTACGAGCCCGCATTGTTCGGCAGTTTGACCTGCGCCGATTGCCCAGGCTTCAGCAGGAACACGTTTTGGTACGAAACGCTGCCGCCCGCCGGCGTAAAACTGTCGCAGAACGAAACGGGCAGGCTTGTTCCCGTATACGTCACGTTGTACGAACCATCCTCGTCTTTCTCGCCCAGCGGGATGGGGTTCATGCCCTCGAGGTCGTCCTCGTCGAAGTAGAAGACCTGGTACGGGAACTCGATGAGGTCGTTTGCAGGGTTCTCGGTGCCCGAAAGCTTCTTGCTCAGCGTGAAGGTCCCCGGTTGCACGGCGGCCAGGTTGAAACGCATGTGCAAGTTGGACGCGCCGGCACCGCGTTCCATGTAGAACATTTTCATAGTGTGGTTACTGTAGTCCGTGAACACGAGCTGGCCATCGTCATTCGTCGTGAAAATCTCGTCAAGATACGCCTTTACCTCGGCGTCCGTCGCCCCGGCGTTGCGCTCGCGGTAGTTCTTCTCGAAAATGTCGTACAGGGTGGAATCGCCCCGGGTGCTCTTGACCTCGCCCGTGCGGAAGTTGATGGAGCCGGTCATGGCCGAGTGCACGCCGCCCAAATCGAGCACGAGTTCGCCGTCGACGTACAGCCAGAAGTCGTCGTCGCCCGAGAACTCAAAGATGATGTCGTGGCCCCACGCATCCAGACCGCTGGCCGTCTGCGTGAACGACGCGCTCATCTGCATGCCGAAGAAGTAATCGGCCTCCTTGTCGCCGATGAGATAGAGTCTCTCACCCTTGCGCGGATCGGTGTCGGGAAGCTCCTTCTGGTCGACGGTCGTGCGGTTGACGGTCGTGGAGTACTTGCCCGCCTGAATGATGTTGTAGGGCATGAACTGCCCATGGGCCCTGGTGTTGCTGTCGACGTTGCCAATGGCTGCTAGCTGGTCATACACCGTGAAGGTGCCATCTTCGTTGAGGTGGGCGAAATTCTGCGTGCTGTTGTACTCGAAATAGCCGCTTTCGTTGTAGATGCTCTCGAGGAACAGGTTGTCGACGGGTTTCAGGCCGTCGCCGCCGCTCACGAACAGCTCTCCCAACGATTTTTCGTCGGATTGTCCCGTCGCCGCAGTGCGCTTAGGATACCCGTCGGCTCCCAGGTCGGTCGATAGCAAGCCGCTGCCGTCGCCGCCGTTGGCGCCTTTGTCGCCTCCGAAGAACTCCGCCTGAGCAGAATCCCTGTTGTTTGAATCGAGTGAATTGTTGAAGTCCACCATCTGCATGGTTATGCCGAACTGGCCGCTGTCGATCGTGCGCACCGTCGTGAGCTTGTCGGTCGCGTCGACAGGGTCAACCACGGCAAAATAGAAGTCTTCGGCCTCGGACAGCGGGCACGACACTACGCGTCCGTCCTGCGTCTTGAGGCCGGCGTATTCGTAGTGCGCATCGTCCCAGGCGACGATCGTCGTGAAGCTGCGCCCGTAACGCCGGCCGCTCAGGTTGATGCCTATCGTGCTCCTGGACAAGACCTGGTCGTCCGCGATTTGGGGCGCTATGTAGTCGTAATACTGGACGTTCTGCAGCTCGTAGTAGTTGCTGGCGCTGCCGTCGGCGTTGAAATACTCGGTGAAATCCCACAGCGCCGTGTTGACCTTGCTGCCGATCCACTCGATGGAATCGCCCGCATCGTAGCAGCGCACGAGCGTTCCGTCGTGGTCCACGGCATAGAACTCGTATCGCTTGGTGGTATCGTTCCAGATACGCGTGTACACGATCACTTGCTGGCCGTCGTAAACGTTCGTATCGTCCGACACGCTGACCTTCTTGGCGGTGTACAGGTTGAAATCGTCGTCGCCGAGCACAGAGCGGCCCACTAAGTTGAGCCACGACTCGGCCAGGTTGGCGCTAGAAGCGTAGAAGCCGCTGACCTTGTTCGCAGAATTGTTGAGAATGGGGGTCAGGTAGTAGCCGCCCACGCTGAAACGCCACTTGCCGCTGTTGGCGTTCCTGCCTGGGGTGGCCGTAATCAGCGAAGCGCCGTCAGCATCGGGCTCGTCTTCGAGCGTCACGTCGTTGTTCCTGATGGTCAAGTACTTCGTCGTTCCGTCGACCGTCGCCGTGAGGTAGTACTTGTCTTCGCTCACGCTGTGGAAAGTCCACTCGACGATGTCGCTTCCTTGCGCCACCAGCAAAATCCCCTCGTTGTCCAGCACGTCAGGGCGCATGAGCATGTCCAGGGCGGCAAGGCCCTGGGCTTTGTTGACAGTCGCCGCGTCGGCAGTAAGCGCCGAGGCCGTGGCCGATTCGTTCTGGTAGGCGATGCCGAACACCGCGCCGTCCATTCCATAAGGGTCGTCGGCTTGCTGGGCGTAGTACTCTAGCTGGATGCGCGCGTTGGTGTCGGTTGCGCTGTTGTAGGCCGCAAAACCATTGCCGCCATCTCCGCCTTGCATGTTCCAGTAATAGCCGCCGGTTCCCAGCAGCCGGAACGTTTCGTCTTGTCCGGGGAACGCGCTGATGGTGAATTTCGTAGCGTCCTCCTGAGCTGCGAACGACAGGCTGTTGGTCGTCTGCCTGACGTACTGCCTGCCTCCATCGGTATCAAGGCAGTACACGAGGAACTGGTCGGCACTGCCTTCGACCTGCTCGAAGTAGTACAGCGCCGCCTTGCCGCCCGTCTCGTCCGGGCTGGTCGCTTTCGGCTTGACCTTCTTGATACCCGTGCGGCTGGCGTTGATCGCGTAGGTTTCGTTGGTAAAGTAGAAGCCGCTGGGATGGCGTACATACAGGCCGCTGGCGCCTAACCTGGCGATTTCCTCAATGCTGCCTATCTTGTTCCAGCCACTGGAAGGTACGGGCTCGGGCGCGTCGATGATCGCATAGACCGAGAAGCCGTCTGCGTCGAAGCTTACGGTGGCGCCGTCGATGGTGGCGTTTTGGACGACGTCAGGCTCGTCGGCATCGTCGGCGAAATGCACGACCTGAGTCTTGGCGCCAGCATCTTCGCCTTCGCGGTCGTCAAGCTTGATCTCGACGCTCACCGGAGCTGCTACCTGGACCTTTTCGCCTTCCTTGTCGACTATGCTGATGTCGAAGAGCCTGACGTAGGAGGCCGAGCCCTCCTCGTAGCCCAACGCGCCCTCGGCCCTCGAAACGTAATCGTCGTACTCGGAATAATGGCCCGTAACCTCGTACGCCTTGAGCCGGGAGCCGCGCGGCACGCCCGCCTCGTCGTCGTAGGTCACCGTGATGCTGTAGTTTTTGCCATCGCTGGCCAGGACTTTTTCCTCAAGGACCGTGCCAACGATGGCATAGATGCTGAACTTGTCGGCGTCGAACGCCAGCTCGTTTTCGGCCAGGTCCAAATCACGCCTCTTGCGCTCCTTTTCCGTCAGCTGCTCGACGACGTCGGCCTTGCCCTTGTCATCCACGTGCACGACGAGCAAGTTGGCATCGGGCTTCACGAAGTCGCACGACATGGTGACGGTGACGTCCTTTTTAGGCTCGACGGCAACGCCTTCGGCGTCCTTGAAGGTGATGTCCACGGCTTTGATCTGCTCGATTTCGCCGGCGTCGCTGCTCTGCACGACCTCGTCGATAGCATCGACGAGGTTGGCGGCCTTGACTTCCCGCATCTCCATCGTCGTACCGGCCG
Source organism: uncultured Eggerthellaceae bacterium (assembly GCA_946631805.1). Next base: position 3,250 of record CAMPAJ010000003.1, on the reverse strand, counting down.
GGAGCGCGCCTTCGGGCGCCTCGACCGAGATGACGAACGTAACCGTGCCATTCTTGTTGCGCAGCGTCTCCTTGAAGGTCTGCGCTGGCTTTGCGGGATTAACCGCAGCGGCGCTCGCGGATGCCGATGCGGCCCCATCGGATGCGGACGCGGCTTCGTCGGATGCGGATGCGGCTTCGCCCGATGCGGTTTCGTCTGCCTCATCTCCGTCGTGCACGTCGCCTGCATTTGCCGTTTCGTCGGAAGAGGACGAACCGTCAGTCTGCTCCCCGTCAGCTTCGCCGTCAAGCTCGTCGGTGCCTGCGCCATCTTCGTCGGCGCCGTTGCCGTCCGCGCCGCCTGCCGAGGCATCGTCGGCGGCGTTATCGTTATCTGTGTTTTCGGAGGTGGACGCGTCGGCGCCTTCGCTTATGCCAGTGGCTTCGCCGCCCGTAGCCCCTCCCGCTTCATCAGAGCGGGATCCCCCTGCGACCGCCTTGGCGCTGTGGCCGGAATCACCGCCAGCGGTAACGTTGGCAGCGGTGCTTCTGCCAGCAATGGCATTCGCGCCGCCGGTAGCGCGATCAACAGCAGAGCTGATGCCGCTAACAACATGGATGCCGTTAGCCTGCTGGGCAACTTCCCAGGTCATGCTCACGGCCGGCAGCATGAATGCCAGCGCCGTCGCCAACGTCACCATGCACCCAAGCACTGCGAGCATGCGACGCCAACGTCGGCGATTTTGCCGTGCATCCTGAAGAGTTCCGCTCTTGGCATCGTATGTCGAGCTAGACGGGTTCACGTTCAGCCTTTCGACGTTTATAATGCGCTGACAGTAGTTTACAACGTACTTCCTCAGACCGCACGTTAGCAGATTATTCTCGAGTTTCCTCTCATCAGCGCATTTGCATTCAATTTGTACGTGATTGTTGTAAGAGCCAGCTCCCCCGAATGAGTACCGGGACGTTCCTGGCACTCATTTGTGCCATTGTCGCTGACGCACCCACCTGATACACCCGTCCAGGTTGGGCGTATCCGAGCCACGGGGATATAGGTGCATGGTTTTCCCAAGGCTAACTGCGGGTTTCGCCTGACTCACGGGGATATAGGTGCAGGATCGGGCCTGCAAGGATACAGTCAACCAGGTTGCGTGTATCAGCACATAAGTGTTTACATGTTTACACCATAATTGTATATTGTTTACAGCATACGAGACGCGCCAGGTAGGATGTTCCAAGTTCGCGAAGGAGAGAATTATGGCTACGAAGACCTTTTCCAGCCGGGCGGATGCTGAAGGGCTTGCTTATGCAGAAGCGGTCGTGCGAGAAGAGTTCGGGATGTCATTCGGGCAGTACTGCGGATCGGTGCTGATAGAAGCAGTGTTGCAGGGCGTCGAGCTTCCCAAACCCCCCGATGCATCCACAAGCGATGTAAAGGCGCGCGCTATTGCCGCAATTAAGTCCATCGCAAAGGCCCCTCATGACCCTTCGGTCGGGATGATGTCGGACGAGCAGATAAAGAATCTGATTGCGAGCCGCTATGAATAAGAAGGTGCTGATCGACACAAATATCTTGCTTGATGCGGCGATGAGCGAGCGTCCCGAATGGGCATGGGCCGTAATGCTGCTCGATGAAATTGCCTACGGGAGACTCGATGGGTGCATCGCCTCAACGTCGTTGAAAGACGCATACTACGTGATGAGCAAATACGCAGACGAGCCTACGGCGCGCAGCTTTGTGAGCGCATGCCTTGATGCGTTCGAAGTCTTGGAGGTGAGCGCCAGCCTCTGCCGAGTGGCCGTCCAGTCAAACGAGCCAGATTTCGAGGACGGCATAATTCGTGCCTGCGCAGAATCGGCTGGCGTCGATTTCATCATTTCGCGCGACGAAGCAGCGTTTCGCAAAACCGCTATCAAGCGCCTGAGCGCACGTGATTACGCCGAGCTCTTCTGCGAAATCACGGAGTCTGAGCTGTGATGAGTGCGCAAACGCCAAAGGCCACCGAAGCGAAAAGCGCCGCAGATCAGCGCGTTGCGCGTGTCCTCAAGGGACCACAGATTTTTGAGAGCGCCCTCGCGAGCATAGGCGCAACCACACCCTCCGCTTCGGAGCTTACGGATGACGAGCTTCTTGAGCAAGCATATGCCCAAAAGATAGCCGAACGAGAGACGGCGCTATGAAGCAATCCTGGCGAGCCCTTTTTCGTTGACGCACGCGCCTGAGCTTCGCGGAGGCCTTTTGGCTGATACACTCAACCTGGTTGAGTGTATCAACATTCGCTTTGAAGGAGCGCCGTTTCGCCGAGCATAATGGGGCTTTTCGGAGGCTGCGCGCTTCCCGTTGCGCGCAGGTCTCGGCGACAGCTATAATGGAGGCCGACGGCAGCCCGTGGTGGAAAGCGGGCAGCGCCGTTGTCGGTTACGTAGAAGGGCCGCGTTAGCGGTTCTTCTCATTTTCCGGACGATCGCCGTCCTGCGCCTTGGGCACGAACCGCAGCAGGGCCGCAACCAACCCGATGACCGAGGCCACGAGCTTGATGATCGCGTTCGCTGTGTCCATGGGCAAATCACCTCCTTCCCTTAAGAAGTAGGCGCTGCCGGCACACGGGGCTTACGCCGCTGACCAGGCTCCCGACTCTACCACCCTACCACCGTTAGAGCGAAACGCCGCGCTCACAAGCGCAAACCGGTCCAACGAGATTGGGTGCATCGGCCCCGCTTGATTATCGGAGCAGATGACGGGTTACGTCGCAACAATCGTTGCATATGGGTTTACGCAGAAGTCGCGCTTGGAGTTAACGAGCAGCTTTCCATCAATGGTATACTTAGCCATAATTAGCTAATGAAAGGGGACGCCATGGTGAAGGTGAACATGCACGAGGCAAAGACACAGCTCTCGCAGTACGTCGCCATGGTCGAAAGCGGCCAGGAGGACAGGGTCGTGCTCATGCGCGGCAACAAGCCCGCCGCGCAGATCAACCCCTATACCGAGCAGCCCCACACCTTCACCTTCGGCCTGCTTGCCGGCCAGTTCGAGTTCGGCGACATTGACTCATGCAACGACGAGGTGGCCGAGCTCTTCGAGGTGGTGTAACGCATGGAACTACTGCTCGACACGAATGTACTGCTCTTCGGAATGGTCGACGACCCGCGTCTCGGCCCCGAGGCGCGGCGGATGATCTCGTCGCCCGCGAACCGTTGCCGCTTCAGCGCGGCGTCGGTTTGGGAGGGGGTCATAAAGCACGCCAAGCGCCCCGACGTCATGCCAATCG
>CAMPAJ010000002.1 GCA_946631805.1 uncultured Eggerthellaceae bacterium | reverse complement strand
TCGGCTTGCCGTCCCGCCTCCCCCTCGCGGGGCTGCGTTTTCCCGACAGGGGGCCGTTCGCTTGGCTTCGGCTTGCTGTCTCGCCGCCCCGGCGGGCGGACCCTCGGGGCTGCTCGGCCTTACTCGGGAGGGGTCTCGACTGCGCTGCGTGCATTGGATGCATTAAAGGGGACAGTCCCTTTTTTTCGCCGGGTGTGTTGGCGCTAGCGTTGGGGCTGTTCGTTGGTTTTGGTCATGTAGATGAGTGGAGAATCGCATGCTGTATTTCGATAATGCTGCGACGACGCGTATGAAGCCGCCTGAGGTGGCTCGGGCCGTTGCGCGCGCTATCGATTCGTTCGGCGGTGTGGGGCGGGGCGTGCACGAGGCGTCGCTCGATGCGGGCATGACGGTTTTCCAGGCGCGTCAGAAGATTTCGGATCTTTTCGGTGGGCCTGGAGCGAAGAGGGTCGCGTTCGCTTCGAATGCGACCGAGGCGCTTAATGTTGCGATTATCGGGCTTTTGCATCCTGGCGATCATGCCGTTACGACGGCGGCATCGCACAACTCCGTGCTGCGTCCGCTGTTTCGTTTGGAAGACGAGGGTGTTGCTCAAGTCAGTATCGTGCCGATTGGGCGTGACGGTTCGCTTGACTACGAGGCGTTCGCGGAGGCCTTTCGACCCAATACGCGGATTGCGGTCGTGACCCATGCTTCGAATTTGACGGGCGACGTGTACGATATCGCACGTTTGGCTGCGATTGCCCACGATCATGACGCGTTGTTGGTCGTCGATGCGGCCCAGACCGCCGGCATCGTGCCCATCGATATGGCAGCGCAAGGCGTTGACGTCGTATGCTTCACGGGTCATAAGAGCTTATTCGGGCCTCAGGGCACGGGTGGTCTCGTCGTGGCGGACGGTGTGGATATTGCGCCGCTCAAGGTCGGCGGCTCGGGAACGCATAGTTACGATCGAGAGCACCCGTCGTTTATGCCGGAGCGGCTCGAGGCGGGCACGCTCAACGCCCACGGCATTGCCGGCTTGCTGGCGGGCGTGGGCTATATAGAAGGCAAGGGTGTCGATACGATTCGGTTGGCCACGCAATCGCTCGCGGCCCGTTTTGAAGCTGGCGTGCGCGCGCTCGATGGCGTGAAGGTTTACGGCGGCGGTGGGATTGATCGCACGGGTATCGTGGCGCTCAACGTGGCCGATGCCGATTCTGCGGTCGTCGCCGATTTGCTGAATGCGGACTACGGTATGTGCACGCGCGCCGGCGCCCATTGCGCGCCTCTTATGCACGAGGCGTTGGGAACCGAGCGGCAAGGCGCTGTGCGTTTCAGCTTCTCGCATTTCAACACGGTCGAGGAAGTGGATGTTGGCATTTCGGCGCTGGGCGAAATCGTTGCCGAACTCGCATAGGGGTATGGTGCGGGATGATGGTCATATCGCAGGCCGAGCAGCTCGCGGCGCGATGCGACGTTTTGTATTGCGCCGCCATGCACGAAAGGAGGGGCGATGCGCAAGAAAACGCTGAAGCCAGTCGTCACGTTCGGCTCGACGTCCGATGCCATGGCCATGGAATCTCTGGCGCGTGAAATGGGCCTCCCGGGACGCATCATCCCCGTTCCCTCCGAGATCGATGCTGGCTGCGGTCTCGCATGGAGCGCCGAGGCGGGTCAAAAAGATGAGCTCCTTGCCGGGTTGCAGCGTTACGGCATAGCGCACGAGGGCGTCTACGACGTGCTTTTGTACTAGCGGGGGATGAAACCGAATGGCTGCAGGCCAGTGCGATTAGCGCTGCTTTTCAAAGAGAGGGTTTTCGATGCGAATCGGAATAGACATAGGATCGACAGCTGCTAAGGCGGCAGCGATGGAAGGCGATGAGCTCATATGCACCGTCGTCGTTCCTACGGGGTTCAACGGCGTGGACGCAGCGCTTCGATTGGCCGACGAGCTGCGCGCTCGAGGCATCGATCCCACGTCGTGCGATTCGGCGGTCGTGGCGACGGGGTATGGGCGCGTATCGGTGCCGTATGCTGGCAAGGCCGTAACCGAAATCACGTGCCATGGGCGCGGAGCCTCGTATTTGTTCGGCGGCGACGGCACGGTCATCGATGTTGGCGGGCAGGATACGAAGGTCATCCAGCTGGCGGGCGGTAAGGTGAAGAAGTTCGTGATGAACGACAAGTGCGCCGCCGGAACGGGGAAGTTCCTGGAGGTTATCGCAGATCGCATGGGCGTGACCCAGGAAGAGCTCGCCAGTCTTGCCGCCGCGGGCGAGCCCACTGCGATTTCCAGCATGTGCACCGTATTTGCCGAGTCCGAGGTCATCTCGCTCATCGGTAGGGGCGAGCCGCGCGAGAACATAGCTAATGGCGTCATTGAGTCGGTTGTCGCGCGCGTTGCAGCGCTGGCGGGCAACCTCGTTCAGGACGCGGCTTATCTGACGGGCGGCCTATGCGAAAACGAGTACGTGGTGGCGCGTTTGTCGCGCCATCTGGGCGTATCGGTGACGACGAGTGCCCAGGCCCGTTATGCGGGCGCCATCGGCGCAGCCCTTTCGGCTTCCGCAGGCTAGCTCGTCACACGGGCGCTGTGTATTGTTGCTTGATCCTGCTTTAGAATTCGAGCGTGCGGCAAAACGCGTGCGTGCGCATGGGCTTCGAGCACCCTTTTGCTTCAAGGTCGCATTCGGCGGGTTTCGGGCAGTTGAGCGGCAGCGTCGCAAGCCAAGCATTCGCTCGCCGCGCCTAAGGCAAAAGGATGCTGAGCGCTCTGCGGCTGATATACAATACGGACAACCGAAGAGTCGAGAGGAGGTGCGCGATGGGCAAGGAAGAAAAGGTCAGGCTTACGAGCTATACCTGCCATGGTGGTTGAGCTGCCAAATGGGCTCCGGGCGAGCTCGAGGAAATCTTGAAGAAAATCGCGCCACCCCTCGACGCAGACGTGATGCTCGGTTTCGAGACGAGCGACGATTGCGCTGTATACAAGTTGCGTGACGATTTGGCGGCTGTGCTGACGCTCGACTTCTTCACCCCGGTCGTGGATGATCCGTACGAGTTCGGCGCCATTGCGGCGGCGAACGCGCTTTCCGACGTGTTTGCGATGGGTGTGAAACCGCTCGTGGCGCTCAACATCCTCGCTTTTCCCGTCTCGTTGGGGACCGAGGTCGTCTCGGAGGTCATGCGCGGCGGGTCCGACAAGGTGCGCGAGGCGGGCGCGTTCATTGTGGGAGGTCATTCCATCGACGACGAAGAGCCCAAGTACGGGTTGGCCGTGTTCGGCACGGCGCATCCCGACCGCATCGTCCGAAATGCGGGTGCTCGCGCGGGTGACGTGCTGTATTACACGAAGCGGCTGGGAATGGGCATCATGAATTCGGCGTTTACGGCTCAGCTGGAAGACGATGCGAGCATGCGCCCGGTCATCGAGGCCATGATGGAGCTCAATCGCTACGCCGCCGAAGCGTTCGAAGGGCTTGAGGTTCATGCATGCACCGACGTGACCGGCTTCGGTCTGGCGGGACACTTGCACGAGATGCTGGCTTCGAGCGGCAAGGCCGCCATCGTAAACTGGGATGACCTACCCCTCTTCGACGGCGTGTATCACTACTCCCACATTGGGTGTCGCCCAGGGCGCGGGTACGATGTGCAGGAATGGGCAAGCGGCTTCGTGCGCAAGGGCACGCTTTCGGATGACGAGTACGGCGATCGCATGGGCGTGCTGTGCGATCCGCAAACGTCGGGCGGCCTGTTGCTCGCGTTGCCGCCGCTATCGGCGCAGGCCTACGAGGAGCGCTTCAGCGAGGCGCTTGGGCGCGCGCCCTACCGCATCGGCGAAGTGGTCGACGGTCCTGACGGTACCATTTTCATCCGATAACGATGCAACGAACCGAGCCGCCGAAGCAAGGCAGGTGCATCGGCGGCTTTGCGTTTTCGTTCCCGCAAAACACGCTATGATGGAGCTGGTTTTGCTGATGACAATGCGAATCGAGGTACGAAACTTGAATTCAACTTCAAACGTGGAGCAGCTGAGGAACCTCCCTTCGGTCGAAGAGGTGCTGCACGATGAGGCGTTGCAGCAGGTTGCCGAGATGCCGCGCGACGTCGTCGTGGATTGCGTGCGCGCGGTCATCGACGCGAAGCGCAAGGCCGTTCTCGAGGGTGGCTCGCCCGACGTGGCGGTTTCGACCGTTGCGGGTGAAGCGGTTGCGCGAGCGCGCATGCTCATGACGCCTTCGCTGCGGCGCGTCGTCAACGCGTCGGGCGTGATCATCCACACGAATCTTGGTCGCAGCGTCTTGGCCGACGAGGCAGTCGAGGCGGTGAACGAGGTCATCGCGGGCTATTCCACGTTGGAGTATGACCGCGCTGCGATGGCGCGCGGCAGTCGCCACGATCATTACGAAGCGCTCATCTGCGCTTTGACCGGCGCTGAGGCTGCCATAGCCGTTAACAACAACGCTGCGGCCGTTATGATGGTGCTCTCGACGTTCGCGGCCGAGCGCGAGGCCATCGTGTCGCGCGGCGAGCAGGTTGAAATCGGGGGGTCCTTCAGGATCCCCGACATCATTGAGCAATCGCATGCGCACATGGTTGAGGTCGGCACGACGAACAAGACGCACCTGCGCGACTACGAGAAAGCGCTCACGGAGCAAACGGCGATGATGTTGAAGGTGCATCCGTCGAATTACCGCATGATGGGCTTCACCGAGTCGGTGCCTGTTCGCAAGCTGCGCGCGCTGGCCGACGAGTACGAAGCGCGCATGGGTAGGCGCGTCCTCGTATACGAAGACCAGGGGTCCGGAGCGTTTTCGCGCTTATCGGTCTTTGGCGATTACACAGAGCCCACGGTGGCCGAATCCCTTGCAGCTGGCGCCGACCTGGTTTCGTTTTCGGGCGATAAGCTGCTCGGCGGTCCCCAGGCGGGCATTATTGCCGGACGGGCGGATCTCATTGCCCAGCTGAAGGAAAGCCCCCTTGCGCGCGTGCTGCGCCTCGACAAGATGACGCTCGCCGCGCTCGAGGCGACGTTGCGCATTTACCTCAATCCCGATGAAGTGCCGAACCGCATACCGACCGTTCGCATGCTCGTCGAAGATCCCGAGGTCGTCCGAGCGCGCACCTGCGCTCTGCGCGATGCCGTGGCAGAGCGCATTGGGCAAGACTTTGCGCAGCTGGACGTTGTTAGCGAGACGTCCCGCGCGGGCGGCGGTGCGCTTCCGATGTGCGATATCCCAACGTATGCGCTGCGTCTGCGTTTTTTGAAGGGCAGTGCGTTTGATTGCGAGCGGTTCCTCATCCAGGAATGTCCTGTGGTCATCGTGGCGCGCATTCATGACGAAACCGTCTTGTTCGACGCGCGCACCCTCGTCGACGACGAGGAAATTCGGGCAATCGCGCTCGGTTTGGCCCTGTACTTCGACCAAGTCGATTAGGAGGCGCACGGCAGGTGCATGACCTGTATCGGGCGGCTCGCCATCCGGAGGATCAGCGATTGTAGGGGTAAGCGCCCGGAAACCATGGTGGCAGTTAGTTTGGTGGAACGGAGAAGGCGATGGGCGATTGCAAGCAAACCAATCTCGTGCTGGGAACGGCCGGGCACATCGATCACGGCAAGTCGTCGCTCGTCATGGCATTGACTGGCACCGATCCCGATCGTTTGGCGGAAGAGAAGAGGCGCGGCATAACCATCGAGCTCGGCTTTGCACGCCTCGACCTCGGGGATGGCCGTACGATGGGCGTGGTTGACGTGCCCGGCCACGAGCGGTTCGTTCGCCAGATGATATCCGGCTCGACGGGCATCGACGTGGCGCTCCTGGTCATAGCGGCTGATGACGGCATTATGCCCCAGACGCTCGAGCATGTGGCGGTGCTGCAGACGCTGGGGGTGCCGACGTGCGTCGTCGCGCTTACGAAGGTCGATTTGTGCGATGACGAGTGGATCCAAATGATGACGGAGGAGGTACGGGCGTACTTGGCGGAAACAGCGTACGCCGATGCGCCCATCGTCCCCGTCTCGAGTCGCACCGGTTTTGGCGTCGAAGCCGTCCGCAGCGCACTCGCGCAGGCGAGCTTGGGGGCGGTGGCGCTCCATCGAGGCTCCGGCATGCGTCAGCCCGTCGACCGCGTTTTCACCATCAAGGGAGCGGGAACCGTCGTGACCGGTACGCTATGGAGCGGTTCCGTGCGTTCGGGGGATACGGTCGAGATCCTGCCGAGCGGTAGGCGCTGCCGCATTCGCTCAGTGCAAATCCACGACGAGCCGGTCGAGAAGGCAATGGCCGGGAACCGCGTGGCGCTAAACCTCGTGGATGCGACGACCGACGATGTGCGTCCGGGAGATTTTCTGGCAGCTCCAGGGCTCATACATCCCACCAGGCGTTTTGATGCGCTTCTTACGTACCTTGACACTGCGAAAAGCGGAAAACCGTTGGCCACGGGCGCGCGCATGCACGTTGCCCATGGCACGAAGGAGGTGATCGGGCGCGTGCTGTTCGCGGACGGGCTCGAGAGCCTTGCTCCGGGCGCGAGCTGCTTCGCGCAAATCCGCTTGGACGAGCCGCTTCCGATTTCCCTGGGCGATCGCTTTATCGTTCGCATGTATTCTCCCGTCAGCGTGGCGGGTGGCGGCGTGGTGCTGCAAGCGCATCCTCGCGCGCGCACCAACCTGCATGACGAGCGCAGCGTGCTCGAGGCGCTTGCCTCCGGCAATCGCCAAGATGCGGTACGCCTTGCCCTGGCCCAGCGGCAAACGCCGATTACAGCCAACGACCTGGCTTGGCGTTTTGGATGTGACGTTGAGGCGGCGCAGGCCATGCTGCAGGTCGAGGTAGACGCGCATCGGGCAAGCCGCCTCGGGGCGGAATGGTACGCGACGCCGCCGACGCTCAAGCGCTCGGTATCGGCCATTGAAAAAACCCTCGTGGCGTTTCATTCAAGCAATCCCACGAAGCTGGGTATGGCGAAGGGGGAGCTGCGTCAGAAGAGCCTGCCCCGCGTAGATCCGGAATGCTTCGATGCACTCGTCGAGCAGGCGGTTGCTGCCAAGGCCGCCGTGCTCGCCGGAGGGCTCGTGGGGCATCCTACAGCCCAGGGTGCCGCTCGGCAGGTAGAAGATGATGCGGCGAAGGCCCTTGCAGCCGCGCTCGCGGACCATGGCCTCACCCCGCCGCCGCTTTCCGAACTGGCTGCCGAAGCAGGCATCGCAGTGGGGATTGCGCGGCGCGTTGCCGCGCGTCTGCGCGATGAGGGCGTTGCGTACCGAGTGTCTGGCGATCTGTACTGCGATGCCGCTGCAGTGGCTGCTTGCAAGGAGTCGCTCGCCGAGTTCTTGCGCAACGGCGGCGAAGGTTCGGTTGCCGGCATGAAGGATGCCATGGGCGGCATAAGCCGCAAATATGCCGTGCCGCTCCTCGAAGCCTTCGATGCCGAAGGCTTTACGATGCGCGACGGCGATGTCAGGCGTCTGCGCGAACCGTAGCGATGCATCGACGCGCGTGGGATTGGGCAAAGCGCTTCGGCCAACCGCGTTGCGGTGGCTTGTGCGGCCTCATTCCCCGTTGCGGTAACCCAGGTAGTCTATGAACCGCTTGGTGGCAAGCGGGATGGTCTCGCGGTTGCGCATTGCGAGCGCGAGCTCGCGGTACTGCGGTTCGTCGAAGCTCTTGACCACGATATTGAACGGCAGACGTTGGAGAATGAGGGACGGCTGCACGCTGATGCCGAGTCCTTTCTCCACCATGGCGAATACGGCATAGTCGTCCCAGGTCGTCATGCTCGACTGGGTTTTGATGCCGTATTTCTTGAGGATCGAGGCGATGTCGGAGTCGCCCTGCTTGTCGATGGTCATGAATGGGTAATCGCTGAGCGCGCGGATGGGGAAGTGGTCGACGCTGGCCATGGGGTGGTCAGCGGCCATGACGACTTTCAGCTCGTCGCGTCCCAAGTAGACCGTATCGAAGCTCGGCCAGGTGGGCAAACGGACGAATCCACAGTCTACCTGGCCTTCGGCAATCATGCGCTCGACCTCGCTGTAGCCGCGTGTCGTTATCTCGTAATCGATGTTGGGGTAATCTTGTCTGAATCGCTTGATGATGTTTGGCAGCCAATGCGTGGCAACGCTCGTTACCGTGCCGATGCGGATAAGACCGCTTTCGAGTCCGCTCATCGAGTCGATGCGAGCTTGCAGTTTGCCGTACTCGTCGCAGACGGCCTGGACGGCAGGCGCCAGCTCGTGGCCTTCGGACGTCAACCGCACGCCTCCCCGGTCGCGTTCGAGCAGTTTGACGCCCCACTCGCGCTCGAGATCGGAAATCATGCGGCTGATGCCTGACTGCGAATATCCCAGCGCCTCGCCGGCGCGCGTGAAGCTGCCCAGGCGCGCTGCGGTAAGAAACGCCCGACATTTGATGAGTGCACTGTCCATAGTCGCCCTTTCGCCATTGTATGCAATATGCTCATGATTAACATGATAAACATTCGCTTTTCTAATTGTAAACAGCATGCCATACTTGCGTAGAACAAAAACCGACCGAGGAGAGAATCATGAGGAACAGCAAAAGCCAGGTGATGTCATGCGGCGCCTGCGCAGTGGTCATGAACGAAGATGGCGAGATGACGACGTCGATTGACGCGCTCGTTAACGGCATAAAGAGAGTCTTCTCGAGGGCGCATCGCTCCAAATCGGCTCACGAACCCATGGTAATCGTGCGCATCTAAGGCAGGTATGGGCCAAATGCGGGCGGACCCGCGCCCGCGCCTGCTTCAGGCCAATTCGCTAAGCTCCTCGTTCTAAACTGCCTCCCAGCTCTTATATGCAAGAACTGGGAGGCAGTTCATTTTGGGGCTTTTGCTTTTCATGCGGCACGAGCGCCTGGAAGACGGCGGGGACGGAAGATGTTGTCTTCTGAAAAAAGAAGACAACATCTTCCGTCCCCGCCGTCTTCCAGGCGCGCCCGTTCTTGTTCGAGATATGTATGAAAAATGCTCATGCTACACATGCTAAACATGCGGTTTGTTAATTGCACGTTCTGCGTCATACTGTCCATCCGTTACATGACTGGGAGATTGGAATAGGTACGTGAGCGTTTTGCAAGCTGTGAGGACAACGGGTGCGACCCGTGTTTCTGTAGAGTCGGTGGCCACCATCGTGCTGGTGGCCTCGTTGGTTATGGCTGGGAGCAACGGCATCATAGCCAGCGCTGTGGCTTTGCCGAGCTACCAGATCGTTCTTCTGCGTGCTCTCATCGCCGCTTTTCTGCTCGGTTGCATGCTGCTTGCAGCGCACAAGCCCCTTACTGCGCTGATGTATAAGCGCGAAGGTCTTCTTGTGGCGGCAGCAGGCGTGGCTCTGGGCGCCGATTGGCTCTTCTTGTTCGAAGCCTACAACTACGCCGGTGTCGGACTGTCTACGATTTTGTGCTATTGCGCCCCCATCATCGTCATGGCCTTGTCGCCCGTTGTGTTTCACGAGCGCTTCACCTTTGCAAAAACTGCGGGATTCGGCATTGTGGTTGCGGGCGCCCTGCTTATCAATATCTCGGCAGTGCAGGCCGGCGCATCGCTGTATGGAATCATGTGTGGGCTGGCTTCGGCTGGATGCTATGCGGCGATGATGATGCTCAGCAAGAAGACCGATCACGTCGCTGGTCTGGAAAAAGTCTTTATCGAAATCGAGTCGGCCGCTGCCGTGGTTGCGCTCTACGTTGTCCTGTTCAAGGGCGGGTTCAAGGGGGCCGTTGCTGGCATCGGGGTGTCGGATCTTGTTCCCATCGCCTTGCTGGGCGTCTCGACGGCGTTGAGCAACTATCTGTACCTCAAGTCTCTCGGCGTTCTTTCTGCTCAAAGCGTTGCGGTGCTCGGCTACGCAGAGCCCCTTTCGGCTGTTGCCCTGAGCGCCGTTATCCTTGGCGAGACGATGCTGCCCGTTCAGGTTGCCGGGGCGCTGTGCATTATTGCCGGAGCGCTCGTAAGCGAGGTCAAGCTGAGCGGCCATGCATCACCGCTGCCAGCCGTTTTCCGCAAGGTTTCGTAACGCCAGCAGGGGAAGAGCACAGCGAAGCCCAGCTCATTTCTTGAGTGCGACGATGACCATCATGGCGATGATGAGCGCTCCGCCAAGGAAATCCCAAGACGAGAACATCGTTCCCAGCCAGAGCGCTGATATGACCGTGCCCGAAATCGGCTCGGCCACGCCGACGAGGCTCGCTTTTACCGTTCCGCAGAGCGCCACACCGCGCAGGTAGACGGCGTAGGCGAACATCGTCCCCACGAGCACGATGGCCCAGAAGACGAGCCAGCCAGCGCCGTCGAGCACAACCGTGGAATCCCAGGGGTGGCCGATCGGCGCCAAGATGATCGAGCCAAGCGTCATGGCTACGCCGTTCAGCACGAGCGAGCCGCATCGTTCGACGACCTTGACGGAAAGCAGGATGTAGCTGGCATTTGCCACCGCCGAGAGGAGCCCCCAAACAAGCCCGGCCGGATTTATGCCGATGGAGCCCAGGTTACCCTGCGTCGCGATGCACATGACGCCCGCGAGCGCAAGGAACAGCGCCACCGCTTCGATGGGTCTGGGCAGGCGCCTGCCGCGCACGCATTCCACGACGAGCACGATGGGAATACTCACTTCCAACAGCAAAAGCGTCGTTCCGGCATTCGTGTACTTGATGGATGTCATGTAGCTGATCTGCATGAGCACGACGGCCAGCAGCGTGTAGGCGATCGTGTGCACGACGAGGTTGCGGTCGCGAAACAGGAGGGAAAACTTGTCGCGGTCGCGAAGCCATGCCAACCCCAAAAACAGCAGACCCGCTACGAAAAGGCGCGTGCAGGCAAGCCAGGGGATGTCCACTTCGTTGTGGCCAACCAGGTAGCTCACGCAAGTGCCAGAAAACCCCCAGCAGCTCGCGCCAAGGCACGATAGGACGATGCCTTGCAGCTCTCGCGTGTGCTTGGGGGTTTCCTGTTCGCTCCTGTTTTTCATGGGGTACATGGTAACAGGATAGCTAGACGCGGCGGTAGGTCATGTTTCCCAATGCAGTTTCCCGGTCCCCGCTACTCCTCGCCTGCAATCGCGTTGCCATGGTGCTCGCAATGGATGGCGATGACCATGCTTATGCACATGAGGACCATGATGAAGAAGAACGGAAACGAAATGATGATGGCCACCGTCTGCATGCCCTTAATGCCGCCCGATACCGTAAACGCGAACGCGACCAGCGCCATCAGCACGCCCCAGAAGATTTTCTTGAAGGTCGGTGGGTTCGTGTTCCCGAACGACGTGAGCATCGACAGCACGTAGGTGGCCGAGTTGGCTGATGTAACGAAGAAGCCGAACAGCAGTACGAGCGCGATTATAGAGAGTATGATACCGAACTCGTATTGCCCGAACACGAAGAACGGTGCAGTTTCTGGGGATGCGACTATGGCGTTCAGCTGATCTGCTCCTAGGCCACCAGCTGCGCCGAAGGCAGTACCGCCCAGAATCGAGAACCATATGATGCTAAGCACGGTTGGAGCCACTATGACGCCGAGAACGAACTCGCGGATTGTGCGGCCGTGCGAGATGCGAGCAAGGAAGATGCCGACGAACGGCGCCCACGATAGCCACCAAGCCCAATAGAACACGCGCCATCCGCGTATCCAGGTGGTGTCGCCGTTGTCGGCGGCAAGGCGGAAGCTATCTTGGATGAAATTGCCGAGCCATGCACCCACGCCCATCATGAAATCGTGGACGATGTCGATGCTCGGACCGATAATAAATGCCAGCACTAGCAGCACGGCGCACAGGACCAGCGTCGTGTTCGAGAGCAACTGCATGCCCTTCTCGATTCCGCTAACGACGCTCCAGGTGTAGACGATACACATGATGCCGATAATCGCTGCCCACGTGTATACCTGGCTTGGAATACCGAACAGGTAGTCTAAGCCGCTCGATATCTGGAGGCAGCCCATGCCGAACGACGTCGCAACACCCATGACGGTGAGCATGGCCGCATAAATATCGATGACGATGCCCACGCCTCCGTGCGCTTGCTTCTTGATGATGGGTTCAAGCGTGCTGCTGACAAGCGATTGCTTATGATGGCGAAAGACGAAGTAGCCGAGTGCCAAGCCGACGATGGCGTAAGAGCCCCAGGGGTGGAAGCCCCAGTGAAGGAAGCAGGATCTCAGGGAAAACAGCATCGCTTCGTCAGTCATGGGCTCGATGCCCGCCATGGGCGCGACATAGTGGGAGAGCGGTTCCGCCGTGCCCCAGAACACCAATCCCACACCCATCCCGGCCGAGAACAGCATGGCGAACCAGCCGAGCGTGCTTTGTGTCGGTCTCTCGTCGTCGGCTCCGAGTTTCGTCTTGCCGTAGGGGCTTATCGCCAAAACCAACGCGAATACGACGAACGCAGTCATGCCAAAGACATAGAGCCAGTCGAAATTCGAGGTCAAGACTCCCATTGCAGCGCCGGCGGCCGTCACGAACGAGTCTCCGGCCGCAAGACACCAGATGACCAGGGCTATCGTTAAAGCGATTGATATGACAAATACCAGGTTTTTTCGGGTTTTGCCGATGAGGGTATCACCCGTTTCGTTATCACTCATACTCGAACACTCCTTGTTGCGGTCGCATCTAGTCATGCAACCTGGTTCGATATAACGGAAAGCGCATAACCGAGGGATTTCCGGTTATGCGCAACGAGCAGGCGCAGGGCAGTGCCCTGCGCCGTTGAAGCGATTACTTGTTGTGCTTGATTTCGATGAGGCCCTGCGCTTCGAGCTTCTGTGCGCGTTTCCAGTGGATGAAGGCCACAACCATGCCGAGAATGCCGAACGCGATGAGAATGATGAAGATGTTCGTGTAAACGCCGGCAACGGCAGGTCCGGCGACGCCGCCGTCGGCAGCGCGGGCATCGGCCAGCCAGCCGCCGAACAATGCGGGGTAGATCCAGTCGGGGATGAAGCAGATGAAGCTGATGATGCCAGTTGCGAGGGGCGTCATTGCTGCGGGGATACCCGCTTCGCCCATGGTCGACCAGTAGGTGGTCTTCATGATGTTGGAGACGAAGGCAACACAGATGGTGATGGCGACGCACAGCATCAGCTGGCTGCCTGTGAGCATTACGCCGATGACGAGCAGGATATCCAATGCGAGCAGCACGATGAAGGAGCGGCCTTTGTAGGGGAACTTGTCAAGCAGCACGCCGCCGATCAGGCCGGCGATTGCAACGATGAGGTAAGTGCGTACGGTGCCGATGGTCGAGGCGGTGGCCGCATCGAGTCCGAGTACGTCGACGGTGTACTGTGACAGGTAGGAATTCCCGACTGTCCAGAAGAAATAGGCGAACATGATGAGGAACGTCACGATCCAAACACCCGGGTTCTTGAGAACGTCCCCGATCGTGTATTTCTTCTCCTCGACTGCGTCAGCTTTGACTTCTTCGCCCTTTTTGCCACCGTCCATGAAGATGATGGCAAGCACGAGGAAGATGGCGGAGACGGCGGCGGCGAACAGCATGACGTAAGTGAAGCCCTGCGCGGCGTTTACCGCGATGCCCATGAGGGCGACGATGGCCAGCGACACGACGAATTGGATGATTCCGCGCGTTCCCTCGTTCCAGCCGAACACCTTGGACTGGTTCTCCTCGTCGGCCAGCCCCCGAACGGCGTTCAGGTAAGCGCTCCATAACGTTGCGATTCCGAAGAAGGCGAAGAGAATGTGGATGATGAACAATTGTACGAAGCCGGTCGCGAAGGCGTACCAAATGCTGAGGATGACAAACGACGCCAACGTGGTGACGATGAGCGTCTTGGTCTTCATCTTGTCGGCGAGGATTCCACCAATGGGGTAGCAAAGCGTGTTGACGAGGTTGACTGCTGAACCAATAAGGCCGATCTGCGCATCGTCGAGCAGCAGGCCATCCATCATTTGCTGATAGAAGTTGTAACGTAAGTACGGGAGCTGGTAGGCAAGCGCAACGGCCGCCGCCAGCACGATGAACACCACGATGTTCTTACCTTTCAGATTCATTGAAGCTCCTTTCTCATGAAACGAGTGCTTGTCATTGGCAGTAAAGTAAACATCGTTAACATATGCTGCCTTGCATCTTCGCCAATCATAAACTCTCCTATAATATGAGAGTCAAGAGGTCGTAGATAAATGGTCAAACGGCGTCTTGTTGTGGTTTGTGCTGTATGAATACACAATATGAACAGGTGAAAAACAGTAAATACAATTAATAGTCTCTATATTTGGACAACGAGAGCATTCTGGGTTTCAACGCTACCAATAAAAATTTCTTTTAAAACGGGTCTTGACATCCTAACGATAAAACAGGTATGTTGAATACGCCAAAACGATAACAGTGTTATCGAAAAAAGTAACAAAGTTATCAAGTGGTAATCACTAACAGATTCGAAAAGCGGAAGGAGCAACAATGGAGCGCTACAAGATTCTGTCCGAAGAAGGCATCGAGGCTATTCACGAGAATTCGTTGCGCATCATGAAGGAAATCGGCATCGTCATGCCGTACGATCACGCAAAGGAACTGCTCGCCGCCAATGGTTGCACGGTTGAAGGCGATTTGGTCAAATTTCCGCGCGAGGTCGTTGAAGCTGCAATCGAGAGCGCCCCTAGTTCGTATATGCTGCATGCTCGCGATGAGGCGAAGAACGTGCCGATCAACTGTGAGCGCAGCGCATATGCCGGGCCCTATGGCTCGCCGTTCGTGCTCGACCTCGATAACGGTTGGCGCCGTTCCACCATGCAGGATTTCATCAACATTGTGAAAATCGTCGATAAGTGCGACTACATTGACATCCAGAGCCATATTTCCTGCGAGCCTGGCGATATCGAGGAGAAGAAGCGTCCGCTCGAGATGGTTTACAACACAATGCGCAATTCGGTGAAACCGCTCATGGCAAGCATCTATGGTTATGACAACGCGATGCGCACCATCGAACTTGCTTCTATTCCGTTCGGGGGTCTCGAGGCCATCAAGGACAAGCCGATCGTCGCTTCCATTCCCTGCACGCTTACCCCGCTGTCCTACGACCCCGATCAGCTCGGCGCCATCCGCGCTTATGCTGAAACTGGTCAGGTTCAGCTTGTCAACTCCCTCTCCATCGCTGGCATGACCACGCCGTGCACGCTTGCCGGTCTTGTTTCCGTGCAAAATGCCGAGGTTCTCGCAGGTATTGTTTACGCACAGCTCGTCAACCCCGGATGTCCGGTCGTCTATTCAGCATCCGGCTCCAACGGCGACATGGCTTCCGGCCTGCTGTCAATCGGCTCGCCCGAGGATGCCGTCGTTTCTCTCATCAACGGCCAGCTCACTAAGAAGTATCAGATTCCATGCCGTATCTCTGGCGCCCTGTCCGACTCCAAGATGCTCGACGTCCAAGCCGCATATGAATCTGCAATCACGATTGCAGCAGCTCAGATGGCAGGTGGTAACTTCATCCTGCATGCTGCAGGCATTATCGACACATATAACTGCACGTCCTACGAGAAGCTCATCACCGACAACGAGGTGCTCGGATACCTGCGCCGCATCGACCGTGGCGTCGCTTTCGACGAAGAGGCGCTCGCATTCGACGTCATCGAGGAGGTCGGTCCTCAGGGCACCTTCCTCGCCGAGGATCATACGTTCGAGCACTTCCGTGACGAGTTCTACGCACCAACGCTTTCTGAGCGTGCCGCGTACGACCGCTGGGTTGAAAATGGCTCAAAGTCCGCTGAACAACGCGCGAACGAGAAATGGAAGAAGATTCTCGCCGACAATCCTGAGCCTTGCATCGATGCGGCTCTGGATGCCGAGATGGCTGCTTATGTGAAGAAGTACAACGGCTAAGAGAGATTCAAGATCAAGAACTTAAGCTTGGAAGACCGAGGGCGGCGCGTCGTTTCGGGCGGCGCGCCTCTTCTTGCCTCAAAGGGGGCAGACGTCGACCGCGCTGGGTTCGGGAAACTCAAATACCTTGAATCTCGAGCTAAGGATAGGGTTAACTAAAAGGTGTTTGTATTTGCATTCGTTGTCTTGCTCGAAGTAGTGATAGTATGATTCGGCTTACAAGCGAAATAAGATGTGACGGTGGCTCGTGAAGATGCCTTTACGCTCGAGCCATTCAAAGCGCCATTAGCTTCGAGGCGTCAAGTGACACCGAGGGAGAGAGGGAAAGTGGGTCGGAGCAAGAAAGCTGACCTTATAAAAGCGGCATACGAATTGCTTGACGAGCGTGATCCTCAAGATGTGTCTATCCGGGCAATCGCTGCTGCAGCGGGTTGTACGACCGGTGCGGTGTACCGGCACTTCGACAGCGTCGATCACTTGCTTTTGGTGGCGTGCGTCAAGTTCCTCGAGGACTACATGGTCGACCTGAACGAGTTGCTAACCCAAAATGAGGATCCCTTCTTCCAACACGTGGAGATGTGGCGTTCGTTCGGCCGTCAGGCATTCGCTCACGTTGATGCATTCGAGCTCATGTTTTGGAAGGCGAGCGACGATGAACTCAACGACGCGATTTTCACGTATTACCAAGAGTTTCCAGATAGTTGGCGCAAGCTTAGCGGGTTTCAGGTAATGCTGTTCTTCAGCTCGAGCATCCGAGAGCGAAACCTGTTGACTCTCAACCGTTGCATGGCTCCGTACAAGCTCAGCCAGACGACGATCAACATTCTCAACGAACTCGAGATCTGCAGCTTCCATGGGCTGATGATGGATTATCGCGATTGCTATCGCGAACGTGGCAAGGCTCAGGAAGGGCTTGAACGCTACATGCAGATGCTCGATTACATGCTCGGAGCGGTCGTGGTGGCGGCGCAGTAGAAGCTGTTCGATTCCATGCGAACAAAGATGCCAAAACGAAGCCCGCTGGCATTAGCCAGCGGGCTTCGTTTTGGCAGTTCGCCTCAGATCGCCTTGCGCCTTACGCACCTACGCGCTTCATGGCCGCATCGCAGATACGATCCATCTCGGCGACGACGTCGGGCGGGAATTCCACATTGGGATGCTCGGCCAGGATTTTCGCGGTCTTGGCGTGCAGGCGCTCATTGAAGGTGCGCTGATCGCCGGCGAGCCATTTGGAGTAGCTGCCGCGGTCGATGAGCTCGGGGTACCAGACTTCGTCCTCGAAGTAGTCGAAGGTCTGCTCAGCGGTCATGTACTCGCCACCATGACCGATTTCGGCGATGGTCTCGATGCTCGTGGTCTCCTCGTCGAACTGGATGCCGCGGCGGATGCGACGAGAGAAGCCAATGATCTCGTTGGCCATAGTCAGCGAGTCGAGGTGCGAGACCAGGCCGTCCTCCATGAAGCCCACGTTGTGGATGAGGTTGCCGCCGTCGAGGCCTGACATGAGGATGGTCATGGACTGTTCGATGGCCAGCTGTTCGTCCACGAACTTCGAGGACACGGCACCACCGGTGCCGAGCGTCGGAAGGTCGAGGTAGTGGAACACGTCGGCGCCGGCGGCCTCGCACAGGCAGTGCTCGGGGGTGCCGTAGCAGGTGCGCGTGGTGCGCATATCGAACGTGCCGGAGATCAAGCTGCAGAATGCAGGAGCGCCCGGTTTGTACGTCTGCGAAATGGCAAGCAGGAACAGGTTCTCGGCGATGGCGAGCTCGATGGCGCTTGCCAGTACGACCGGCGCGACGGAGCCCAGCTGAATGTAGCTGATGTTGCACTGCGGAATGTTCTTGTCAGCTGCGAAGAAGATCTTCGCGGTGTTCTTAGCTTCCTCGGTGCACAGCGGCGTGGAAGTCTCGCCGTTCAGGAGCACCCACGAGGGCTTCTCGTAGAACTTGTCCCAACCGCCATGGGCGGCAGCGACGAGCTCTGCAACCTCTTCAAGCGTGGTCTTGTTGAGCGGCAGACCCACGATCGGCTTCGTGGAGTTCTCGAGCATGGCGCGTACAGTCCACAAGTCGTTCAGCTCGGATGGCTTGTCTGCAATATCGGAGAGGCTCATGAGGAAGTCGAACTCGGGCAGGGCGTCGGCTACCTTCGCGGCAGCTGCACAGTCGGCCAAAACCGCACGGCGGCGCTCGCCGGTCTCGAAATCGTAGAAGAAGGGGTTGGTCGGCCCCATGCCGTAGTAGCTGTTGGAGCCACCCAGGTCGATGACCTTGTTGCCCTTGCGGTCATAGATGTCGATGTGGCTCGGCGCGCTGTTGATGGAGTCGATGATGACCTGTCGCGGCAACTTGACGATGTCGCCTTCAACCGTGCCGATGTTCTTGAAGTGCTCGCAGATCGCCGGATTCGACTTGAGGCCAATTTCCTCGATGATCTTCAGGGCGTTTTCGATGACGATTTCGCACTGCTCTTCGCTCAGCGCGTGAAATGCCGTCCAGTTGGCTTTGTCGTTGTAGTGAGAAGTCAAACCTTCGATTGCCATGATACAAATCCTTTCTAGCCGTTTCGGCAGCGCGTTTCATTCGCGCTTTGCCCATACTCAGTTTTCTCGGCGAAGCGCGCACAATGCAAACGCAGCTGCTGCGCCGTAACGACGAACAATGCTGTTCAGGCTATGGATACGTATCTTTGACTAACCTTGATGAGCATGGTAAACTCTCATACGATATGAGAGTCAATAGTGTTTTTGAAAAAAATCGAGGAGATTTGCTCCGCATTGGCGAGTTTGCAAAACTCGTTGGATGCTCCGTTGTCTCATTGCGGTATTACGAGGAGATTGGCGCTCTTGTTCCTGCTTTTGTCGATGAGCAAACCGGCTATCGTTACTACACCGTCCAGCAGACGTACCAGGCGCGGCTCGTGCGGATTTGCATCGATGTCGGCATTTCTCCGAAGGGCCTGAAGGCTTATTTCGAAGGTGCTGACGTGCTTGAGATGTACAACCTGTTCGATTCGTTCAGCGAGGCGGTGGAGGAGCGCTTGCGCGAGGCGCGTGAGAAGCAGACCCTCATCC
Source organism: uncultured Eggerthellaceae bacterium (assembly GCA_946631805.1). The sequence goes on along the minus strand of CAMPAJ010000002.1, from coordinate 6,355 downwards.
ACGAGATGGAAATCGAATACCGCAGGCAACTTGCCGTCGAGCCGCTCCGTGCACGGTGGATTTACGCACGGCCCGCTATGCAACTTCAAATGGCCACAAGCGTTTCCGCGTCGAAGCGCATCGATGTGAAAACATATTTGAGATCGATGAACGAGCTCATGGAAAAAGCCCACAAATTAGGCATCACGCCTCTGGCGCAGCAGGGTTTCCATCGGGTTCCAAATTCTGTTTGGTACGCATATCTTGCCGTCATGGATAACGACGACTTGCGCGTAAAGGTCGAGGACGATCCGGCGCTGCGCCTTGCGCGCACAAGGCCAGAGCCGTATCTCACACGCGCATTCCACGGCGCTTCAATCGAAACATGCTTGGAAAACGCCTATGCCGAGGTCCCAGTCGAACAGATTGACGATATAACGGATATGTGGGGCTTCACGATGGTCACCGGCATCGCCGCCATTGAGATAACCTATACAGATAAGGACTGGCCGTCCGATCCAAGCAAGATTGTCAGCATGGTTTCATGAGATAATCGGCAGAAAAGATATCCGACGGGGGACGAGTGTGGCAGAGGCGAAAAAGAAGTACATCGAGGCTGCTTTCGAGCTGATCGAACGAGATGGGCTTGCGGGGGCGTCCACCCGAAAGATCGCCGAAGAAGTCGGGTGCACCTCGCCGGCGCTTTACCGGCATTTTCCCGATATCGACAAACTCATCGCAGTGGCTTCGATTCGTTTCTTGCGCGACTATATCGAAGATGCACGCCAGTTATCGCAAGTCGATTTGAATCCGCTCGAACTCAATCTTCAGCTCTGGGAATGTCTCGCGTTCTATTCGTTTCAAAGAGCTGATTTGTTTGAGAAACTGTTCTATGGCGACCCATCCGGGCGGCTCTATTCTGAGGCGGTAAGCGAGTATTTCACTCAATACCCCGAAGATCTCATAGGTTTGAAAGCATTCATCTTCGACCTTTTCATGAACTCGACAATTGCCGAACGTGATTTGATTCTGCTCGAACAGGCAGAGGAGAAGGGGATGATAACTCCTGAAAGCTCCGTTTACCTGAGCAAGATCGATTCTTATCTGTATCGGGGAATGCTCGCTTCGCTCAAAGGCCACAATCTTGATGAAGAGGACATCCGCGAAGCGACCCGCGAATTCATGCAACTCATCATCAAGTGCTATACGCAGCAGCTCAATGAGGGCTATTCGATACTCGTCGTGTCCCCCGATTTCAAGATTGCTGATTCCGTGAAGGAATTGGATGCTCGGTCGTCGTACCGCGTAAAGATCATCCCCGTGGACATCGAAAAGGCGAATAAGCGCGAGTCAAAGGCAACTGCGTGATTGACGAATGGCGATAGGCGCCAATTCGGGGCATCGATCAAAGAATAATCGTGCCAGCAACCTTAAAGGATGCTGGCCCGACTAGGAGTCCAAGTTGGTTCGAACGCTCCAAACGGAGCGGCTATGATTCTTCGGAGCCCTCTGCTTTGAAGTCTTCATCTCCGACGTTGGGTGTGTCTGCATCGCGCGCCAATCCCTTCACCACCGAGATCATCGCTGCAATCATGATGAAGATGAACGGGAACGCGGCGGCGATTGAGATCGTCTGAAGCGGCTTCAAGCCGCCGGCGATGAGCAGGCCAATGGCCATGGCCGTGAGCACGACGCCCCAAAGAATCTTCTTCATGTTCGGGGGGTTCATGTTGCCATTGCTGGAGAGCATGCCAAGCACGAATGTGCCCGAGTTAGCCGAAGTGATGAAGAACGTGCAGATGAGCACGAGCATGACGATTGAGACAATCAGGCCGAGCGGGTACTGGTTCAGCACCAGGAACAGCCCGGTTTCGGGGGACGCTGCCACCGAGGCAACTGCTTCGGCATCCAATATTCCGCTTTCGGCAAGAGAGAGCCCCATGCTGCGAATACGGCAAACCAGAGCACCGAGGCGACTGCCGGAACCAGCACGACGCCCAGGATGAACTGACGCACGGTGCGGCCACGTGAGATGCGCGCGATGAATACGCCCACGAACGGCGCCCACGCAATCCACCAAGCCCAGTAGAAGATGCGCCATCCGAGCATCCAGGTATTGTCACCGTATGCGCTCATCCCCAGACTATCGGGGAAGAATCCGCCGATGTAGTCGCCTATGCCGCATACAAGGTTGTTGAGCACGTCGATTTTCGGGCCGACAATGAAACAGACAATGAGCACGCCCACGGCGATGTAGAGGTTCGCGTCCGAGATGACCTTGATGCCCTTCCCGATGCCAAGCACGGCTGAGCCAATGAAGATAACTGAGATCACAAGGATGATGACGATCTGGACAATGAGGTTCGAAGGGACGCCGAACAGGTAATTAAGTCCTGCGTTGATTTGCAGCACACCCAGGCCAAGCGAGGTAACCACGCCAGCCATCGTGGCGAACAGGGCAAGGATATCGACGAGCTTGCCAGCCCACCCTTTTGCGCCTGCTTCGCCCAGCACCGGCGTGAGGGCGGCGCTAATAAGTGCGGGCTTTCCTTTTCGGTACATGAAGTAGCCCAACGCGAGTCCGATGATGGCGTAATTAGCCCAGGGGTGAATGCCCCAATGCATAAACGACGCTGACATCGCAAAGCGTGCAGCTTCTGCGCTCGATGGCTCGATTCCCGCCATAGGACCGGCGTAATGCGAAATCGGCTCTGCGATGCCCCAGAACACGAGACCTACGCCCATTCCGCAACCGAACAGCATCGCGAACCATGACACTGTGGAGAACTCGGGCTCGGAATCGTCGGGTCCGAGCTTGTTTTTTCCCCAATGCGAGAACGCAATAGCGAGTGCGAAGATCACGAAAGCAAGCATCGCCAAGAGGTAAAGCCATCCGAAGTCGACGGTGAGGAAGCCGAATATGGCATTCGAAACGTCAGTGAAGCTTTCGTTGAAAGCGATGGCCCACACGGCAATTGCCGCGCAAAGTATGAGCGCGATGAGGAAAACCGGGTTTTTGAATTCGCCCTTGTTCATGGGCACCTCCAATGCAGCGCATCAAAACTGCTGAAGCAGTCGATGACGCCACGCTGTTCGTGCGCGCGATTGGAAATGCGTTGTACCCGAAGGGATAATAACATCGATATCGACCAATAACATCAGAGTTATCGTTAACTATGCCGTGAGCGGTGATTTATAACTCATACACCGAAATAGGTCTCGCAATATTTACCCAGTTAAACAGCAATATTTTGCTCAATAGTACAATGTGCACAAAAAATATTATCAGTGATAACATTTTTTCGAAAATCGCTTGCAATGGCGCTCGGAAGCGTTTATGTTATCACTGTTAACATTTTCGTAACCGATGCTATTTCGACTGCAGGGTAAAGGGGAGCGGGCAGATGTCCGGAGCCAAGCGCAAATACATCGAAGCGGCTTATGAGCTGCTTGTGCGTGACGGCCTTGACGGTGTGTCCATCCGCAAGGTGGCCGACGAAGTCGGATGCAGTTCTGCGGCGCTCTACCGCCATTTTCCCGACATTGACAAGTTGATCGCTGTCGCTTCGATGCGGTTCTTCCGCGACTACATCGAAGACGCAAGCGTACTTTCGAAAGTCGATCTCAACCCGCTCGAGCTCAACCTTCAGCTTTGGGAATGCCTCGCGTACTATTCGTTCAGGAATGCCGACGTGTTCGAGAATCTCTTCTTTGGCAACGCTGATGGCAGCCTGTACACCGAGGCTGCGGCCGAGTATTTCGAGCAGTACCCCGAGGACCTTGTGGGCCTCAAGGACTTCATGCTCGACATGTTCAAGAACGCCACGATTGCCGAGCGCGATTCCATCCTGCTGAACCGGGCAGCCGAATACGGCATGCTCACCAAGGATGCGGCCGCCTACCTCTGCAAGGTCGATTCGTACTTGTACCGCGGCATGCTGTCCGATGTTCGTGGACGCGATTTGGCAGAGGATGATTTCCGCTGGGTGACCAGAGAGTTTATGGATCTCATCATCCGTGGGTATATGACCCAGCTCGAAGAGGGTTGCTCGATTCTCGTCGTGAATCCCGATTTTGTGGCATCTAAATCCGATTCTGACGTAGATGCACGCTCGTCGTATCGCGTCAAGATTATCCCCATGGAACACGGCACTGCGAAGGAACGGAGGAAAGCGACAGCTTAAAAGCCGCGCTCGCAGGGCGGGCATACTGAAACAAGTCGGCTCTTTGCCGGCAAGGCAAGTATCTGCACGAGCATTATTCATTCTGCAACCAAAACGCGCGAAAAGCTTGGTCAAACAAGCTTGGCAGTGTACCCAACAAGCAGATTCTTAAAGAAAACGGTTTTTGGAATTCCCCAGTCATGTGGGGCTTGGGATAGTTTGCGCTCAAAAAGAGCGCTGGAAAAAGAAAGGCAGGTTATATGGAACAAAAGAAAGACAGAAGCGTGTTGATCATCTCGGCGGCCATTGTCGCAGCGTTCGTTGTTTTCGGCGCAGTGGCTCCCGAGGCGCTCAACGAAGTGGCGAACGTCCTGTTCACCGTGTTCACAGTTGACTTCGGCTGGTTGTACCTGCTCGTTGTCTTCGTAATGGTCATATACGCCATTGCAATTGGTTTGAGCAAGTTCGGCAATATCAAGCTCGGTCACGACGACGACGAGCCAGAGTTCTCGAACTTCTCATGGTTCGCCCAGCTGTTCGGTGGCGGCATGGGCATCGGCTTGGTGTTCTGGAGCGTTGCAGAGCCCATTTCCGATTTCATGGCTCCTCCGAGCGCCGATCCGCTGACCAACGAGGCTATGCACGAGGCCATGCAAACGGTGTTCTTCCACTGGGGCATCTCTCCGTGGGTCATCTTTGCGGTTGCCGGCTTGGCATTGGGTTACTTCGCATTCCGTCTTGACCGTCCGTTCCTGGTCAGCTCGGCGTTCGAGCCGCTGCTGGGCGAAAAGGTAAACGGGCCGATCGGCAAGGCCATCGACATCCTGGCCGTGTTCGCCACCATCTTCGGCGTAGCCACGAGCCTGGGCTTGGGCGCCGTGCAGATCACGGGCGGTTTGAACTACGTGTACGGCATCGAGGACACGACGTTGCTCCAATGCCTCGTCATCGCCATCATCACTGCGCTGTTCACGCTGGCCACGCTTTCGGGTCTCGGCAAGGCCATGCAGATCGTGGCCGACGTCAAGGTGTACCTGTCCATTGCGTTCATGGTATTCATCTTCGTGTTCGGCGGCGCAGTGTTCATCTGCAACATCTTCGTCACCGATCTGGGTGGTTACCTCCAGAACTTCATTCACAAGTCAATGTGGATGGAAAACGGCGAGTTCGTTCAGGGTTGGACCGTGTTCTACTGGGCATGGTGGATTGCCTGGGCGCCCTTCTGCGGCCAGTTCGTTGCCCGCGTTTCCCGCGGTCGCACGATTCGCGAGTACCTGTTCGCGGTCATGCTGCTCCCCGCCGGCTTCTGCGTGATCTGGTTGGCCATCTACGGCGGCGCTGCGTTCAACATCAACGAGCTCACCGGTGGCGGCCTCGTGACGGCACTTGGTGCAGACAACGGAACGACCATCGCCCTGTTCGCCTTCCTCAATGAGCTGCCGCTCCCCGCAATCACTGCTCCTCTTGCCATCGTTCTCATCGTCGTGTGCTTCTGGGGCGCCGCAAATTCCGCCACGTTCGTCTTGTCGATGCTCACTGACAACGGCAACATGGAGCCTTCGAAGCCCTTGCGCGTGGGTTGGGGCATAGCTCAGGGTGCTACCACGATTATCTGCATCATCGTTGGCGGCGCTGGGATTCTTAAAATCCTTCAGACGCTCTCGATTGCAGCAGCCTTCCCATACATGTTCGTCATCGTCTTCATGATGATTTCCATGACCATCGCCTTGAAGAACGATCCAGCAATGCAGAAGGAAGAGCCTGAAGAAGAGCTTCCGGCTCCCGCCGAACCACTCCCGCAAGCGGAGTAAGGCACCAAGGGGCCTGGTGCACGATCCTCCCCAGGCCCCTCACACAAGAGGCAATTCCGCAGCCTTAATTGCGGATGGAAATAAAGGTCTTGAAGTAGGGAACAATCGAGAAGAAAGGAAATCAAATGTCTCGCATTCCTACCCAAAGTGTCTTGACTGACAACCAGGTCGACCGTATCAACGAAGAGGTCATGAAGATCCTGACCGAGATCGGCGTTGACTTCGAGTACGCTCCTGCAGTCGAGGTACTCAAAGAGCATGGCTGCAAGGTCGACGGTTCGCGCGTGTACTTCGACCGCGCCTTCGTCGAGGCTCGTATCGCCGAGGCTCCGAGCGAGTTTACGCTCAAGGCGCGTGACGAGAAGAAGAGCACGCCGGTTCGCGACGGCAGCTTCATCCTCA
>CAMPAJ010000001.1 GCA_946631805.1 uncultured Eggerthellaceae bacterium | reverse complement strand
AATCCACTTAGATTAGGCGAAGCCAAGCGAAAGGCCCACCACCCCGAGCTCCAGGGGCGGCGGGACAAGTTAGCCGAAGCCAAGCGAACGACCCTCCCCCTCTCCTCGCTAGGCGGTGGGATTGTCAAAAAAAAAAGCTCGCACAAGGCGGGCTTCAAAAGAATTAAATCATTTACTCCCCAGCAATAGCCTTAAAGATCCTCTGCAACTCCTCCTCATCCGCAAAGGCGATCTCAATCTTATTCTTCCCTCTACTACTCCTGATTTTCACATCCGCCTCAAGCGAATCGCTCAAAGCACGAGCAACAGTCTTGAACGATTTAGGCGCAGGCGGCCTCTTAACCTTTCCTTCGCTCACTTTCCCAGAAAGCAGGCGGGCCAAGTTTTCTGCTTCACGCACCGAGAGCTTATCGTTGGTGAGCTTATCGATGAGCTTCCTGCGGCCTTCTTCAGTCGGGATCGACAAGATAGCGCGAGCATGCCCGGCAGTTATTTGCTCTTCGAAGAGCAGCTTCTGCGCATCCTCTGGTAACTCGAGCAATCTAAGCGCATTTGTAATAGTCGTACGACCCTTCGAAACCGCTTGGGCGACCTCGGCTTGCGTCATCTTCCCACGTTCCATCATGCGGCGATATCCATACGCCTCTTCAATGGGATTCAGGTTGCTTCGCTGGATGTTTTCAATGAGCGCAAGAATGATTGTTTGTTCGTCGTCGGCGTCCTTTATGCGGATGGGAACCTTCTTAAGCCCTATTTTCTTGCACGCCTGCCAACGTCTTTCACCTGCAATAATCTGGTATTTGTCGCCCTGTTTGCGAACGAGGATGGGTGAAAGCAGGCCGTTCTTCTTAATGGACTCGGCTAGTTCCTCGAGCTCTTCTTTCTTGAAGTTCGTACGCGGCTGATCGGGATTCGGTTCAACCAAGTCAATCGGTACTTCAAAATCCTCATCGGGACCGATTGCAGCACGTGTAGCGGTAGAGCTTGATGCGGCGCGCTCTACTACTCGTTTGATTGTTACGTTCTCTTCGGTCGTGAGGTTCAAATCTTCCTCGACGCCTAACTTGGTACCTTCGTCCTTGGCGCTTTCTTCTTTTACATCATCGGCTTTTGGCGGTTGCGGCGCTTCCGGTGTTGCGGGAGCTGCTGGAGCTGAAGGCAATCCTCCCTCAGGATCTCCACCCAAGAGCGAGCCAAGACCTCTTCCCAATCCACTTCTTGGCTTAGCCACGTTCCATCACTTCCTTAGCAAGATTCACATATGCGGCAGCACCTTTGCCCAAGGGATCATATTGAGTTATGGGAATACCGTAACTTGGTGCTTCCGACAATTTTACCGTACGAGGAATAATTGTCTCGAAAACTTGCTCGCCAAAATACTTTCGCACTTCTGCTGCAACTTGTCGTGACAACGTTGTGCGTCCATCATACATGGTAAGAAGAATCCCGAAAATCTCGAGCGATGGATTAAGCCTACTTTTGACACGTTTCATCGATTCAAGAAGTTTTGTCACACCTTCGAGTGCATAGAACTCAGTTTGAATGGGAATTATCAGTTTGTCGGCAGCGACCAGAGCATTGACGGTAAGCAAACCCAAGGAAGGGGGACAATCGACGAAGATGTAATCGTACTTTCCCCTCATCGAGCCGACGGCATCTTTCAACCTTTGCTCGCGCGCCATCTCCGAAACAAGCTCTACTTCAGCGCCGGCAAGATTGATGGTTGCAGGCGCCAAGTCGAGGCCTTGGCACACGTCGGGGATAATCACATCTTCGATTTTCCCGTCATCAAGCAAAACGTTATAGATGCAGCGTGGCAGCTGGCTCTTGTCTACGCCAAGACCGCTCGTCGTGTTTCCCTGCGGATCCAAATCCACCAGCAGCACTTGCTTTCCCTGTTCTCCAAGCGCAGCAGCCAGGTTAATTGCCGTCGTCGATTTTCCGACGCCGCCCTTCTGGTTGATAATCGAGATGACTTTGGTGATACCAACAGCGTTCGTGATAGGCAGTTTCTCGTCATACGATTTTAGAGGCGTGGCGACAAAGGCGCTTTCATCGACATCGAGCACGCTCTTCTTAGAATCTTCGGTTGCGACATCTTGCTCAGATGTTTCACGTGAAACATCGTTCGAAACCTCTGTTTCATTCTGCGAAGACGCATCCTCGTTCTTCTGCTCTGGAACGGTAACAGAAGAAGGCTCGCTTGAGGTTTTCCTATCGCGTCTGAAGCTGTCGAATATACCCACAACATCCTCCTCGTACGTCGTCATACGACCTAAACCTATATCTCTATGCTGTAAACGATGACGTTGGTCATTAAAGAATGCCCGCTATAAATCAGCGGCGCTAGATATATGAAAACACTCATGCGAGTGGGATGTTAAGAATCTCTCAACGTGATACAGCAGTATACAGCCAAGACCCAATGCTCTTCAAACTTTTTAGGGAATGCACCGAGAAATGATAATTGCGCTATCATTTTGCCGACGTAATTGAATCTTCTATTCGACGGCAGGATCTCATGTCTATCTTCGAAACTCTCGATGAACACCAGCAAAACCTTATCGTTCGTCATTTAAACCTGGTGATTCAAGCCAACGAAACCACGAACCTGACGAGAATAACCTCACCGGAAGAAGCTATGACACTCCATGTCGAGGACTCCCTCTCGGGCCTCCCAGAAATGAACGAAGCCCCCGAAGGCCTATATGGAGACATGGGAAGCGGCGCTGGATACCCCGGCATCCCGCTTGCCATCGCAACCGGCAGGGAAACGCTCCTTATAGACTCTCGTCAGAAGAAGATGAAAATCCTCGATTCCATACTTCAAGAACTCGGCATAGACAACCAAGTAAAAACGTTCTCCGGCCGAGCAGAGCTCCTCGCCAGAACCCAAGCAGGAAGATTCTCGGTATTAACAGCGCGAGCCCTTTCCCAACTTTCAATACTGCTCGAACTCGCAAGCCCCTTACTTAAGAAACGCGGCCGACTGATTTGCTACAAATCGCACGTAAGCGAAGAAGAACTCAACCACGCCCTAGAAGTCCAAACAACGGTAGGCATGTCGCTTTGCTCGGATCGTTCGTTCAACATCGGCGAAACAGAACGCAGAATCCTCGTATTCGAAAAAACCGCCAAGCCAAAACTAAAACTCCCCCGCCAAGAAGGCCAAGCCCAAAAGAACCCCCTCTAGGCAAACAAAGGTCAAGTCAGAAGCAATACCAAGTATAACCACCCACCTCCAAAGGCCTATCTACCGTGAGCAGGATGTAAGCTTTAGGTTAGCCGAACCCAAACGAAAGGCCCCGATCGGAGCAACGAAGCCCCGTGCACGTCCCGCGGAGGGTGGGGTGCGAGCGATTCTGCAGGGTTCGAGCGCCCGGAAAACGCGCCGGTGGCGCGTTTTCAGCGAGAACGGGCAAGCTTCAGCTTGCCCCCGTGCATACTTCCAGAACTATTTCCTGAATGCGCAAAGCCAGTCAGGAACCCTGCGACCTCAATCGGAACAACGTAGCCCCCGGAGCCCTGGGCGGTGGGTCTTGAGCGATTCTGCAGGCACACTTCCTGTAATACACATCAGTTAGCCGAAGCCAAGCGAAAGGCCCACCGCCCTGGGCTCCGGGGGCGGTGGGACGGAAGGCCGAAGCCAAGCGAACACCCCACCCCTCCGCGGGACGCGCACGGGGCGACGGGACGGATTGCCATAACAAGAGAAAGGCCCGCAATCGCGGGCCCATTACATATATATGTATAAGGTTGCGTTACTTGACCGGCACGACCACGACATGCCTACCGGTCCCCTCACCCTCAGATGCCGTCTCGACCCGCGGATCATCGCGAAGGGCAACATGGATGATGCGGCGCTCATAAGGGGTCATCGGACGAAGCTTGACGCTACGACCCTGAGCCGCGGCCTTGCGAGCCGAGGAGCGCGCCAGAGCCTCAAGCTTCTGACGCTGACGATTCTTATAACTTTCCACATCCACGATAACGGGGAAGCGGAAACCGATCTTGCGGACGGTAATGGCCGATACGAGAAACTGCAGTGCATCGAGCGTCCTACCATGACGTCCAATGAGCACAGCCAAATCATCGCCCGTTATATCGAGGATGAGCTCCCCTTCGTCACCTTCGTACTCGTCAATTGTTACCTCGCCGACGTTGAAATACTTAAGAACGTCACGCAAGACGGCGATGGCGGTGTCGGCAATTTCGTCGAGCTGCTCATCGGTCAGGTCCATGGGATCGTCAGGAATATCCTGCTCATCGGAAGCTTCCTCGATTTCTTCCACTTCCTCGTCGATTTCCTCGTCAAATTCTTCAACTTCGTTCTGAATCTCTTCAGTCATCGTAAGCTCCTATTCAAATCAAGCCCTTGCAAGTAGTTGGATAACGCGTACGTTCTAGTGCTTTTTCTTCGGACGCTTCTTCCTGGGCTTGCGCTCGACTTCTACCTGGACCGGGGCAACCTCGATTTGCTCTGCCACTTCCTCGGCATCCTTCTTCTTGAGGTAGCTCATGTAAATCTGCTGCGTGGCAACGGCGATGATGCCCGAAACACCCCAGAACAGCAGAACGCCGGCAGGGGAGCTCCAACTGACGAACAGCATCATGACGCCCATGATGATGGACATCATGTACATCTGGTTCTTTTGCTGCTGGTCCTGGTTGTTGCGTTGCTGAAGGAGCATCGGCAGGAACGTCGCTCCGACGAAGATGATGATCAACACGCCATACGGGATGAACGGCACAAGGCCCTGTTCCATCACTTCCGCCGGCGTTGCGGTCAGGCTCGGTACTATATCGTAGAACCTGAACGTGCCAACATATGCGGGAAGCCAATCCTGGATGTTCCTGAGCACCTGGAACAGCGCGATGAAGATAGGCATCTGAATGAGCATGGGAACGCAACTCGCAAGCGGGTTGAACTTGGCATCAGCATAGAGCTTCTGCGTTTCCTCTTGCATGCGCACCGGGTCATTCGACCATCGAGCTTGGATTTCCTTCAACTTGGGCTGAACCTTTTGCATCTGATGGCTCGAGCGCGTCTGGCTGAGCATCAAAGGCATGAGCAACAGCCTGAACACGATCGTGAACAGAATGATTGCCAAGCCCCAGTCGTGGGCGAGGAAATAGAATTTCTCTACCACCCAGGCGATAGCCCATAATATCGCCTCCCAGACTCCGTTAACTTGCATTATATCCGGCATTCACTTTCCTTCCTCTATACCAAAGAGGTGCCACGGCCATCGTGCCCCTACGGCACAGGATCGTAACCGTACGGCCCTCCCGGACGACATCTGGCCAGGCGTTTCAGCGTGAGCCTAAGGCCCTTTGCAAAACCATACTTCTGAAATGCCTGGAGCCCGTACGCAGAGCACGACGGGACAAAACGACAACAACCCGCAAGATGCGGCGATATGGCGAATTGATAAAACCTGATCAGGGCAATAGCTATACGACAGGGGATACTCTTAGACTTCGGTCCGACTCCCTTGCCTTCTGCATCTATATTAGAATCGCAAGCTTCGCACATGCTACGATACAATCTTTGCCTTCATCAGGGCATTCAATGTATGACGCACCATATCGTCGAATGATGCGTCGGCCACATTGCGCCGGGCTAAAAATATTACGTCGTAACCAGGAAAAGGGCCGCCCACCTCTTGGCAAACGCCCCTCATACGCCTCTTCGCCCGATTGCGCCACACGGCGTTCCCCAGGCGTTTTCCGGCTATAAAAGCAACACGACCGCAAAGGTCGTGCTGATTCCGGTTCCGTAACACTATTAAGCTGATCTCTGGCGTGTTGAACCGCCGTCCACATTCGAAGAGATTCGTAATCTCCGAACTTGACTTTATCGTTTTCACGAAAAGCTAGACGGTAAGACGCTTACGACCCTTTGCACGACGACGGGCCAACACTGCGCGGCCACCCTTCGTTGCCATACGAGCACGGAAGCCATGGCACTTCGCACGCTTGCGAGTGTTAGGTTGATAAGTGCGCTTCATACTACTACCCTTTCATACTGTAAATAGAGCAACCGTTAGATTATAGTTCGGGAGCGCCTTCCGTCAATAAGACGATTTCAGCCTTCAAAACCTCCCTACAAAACACCAGTACAACCCCTATATATAGTTGTATATGTTTTTGACATAACAATCGTGAATCCGGTTAACCCATTGTGGAAAACACGGTTGAATGAAGGCGAAAAAGCGTGGGATACAGGTTGGAAAACGGCAAGGTTTTGGGCAAGGCAGTTTTACCTTGTTGATAAACCTGTCTGTAATCCACTATTTTTGAAACATGATTTTCAGCCATTGAGCAGGTAGTATTCAGATAATCCCCATTTCAACCGTCTTTATTACTACAACTATATAAAAAATTATTTAGAGGTTCTTGTGGGTTAATACGAGGGCATACCGAAAGGAAACCCAACTTACATCTCGCGTATGCGACGCTTGATGTTCTCTATCTCCTCGCGCAGGTCCCTGTTCTCCTTCATCTTCTCTTCGACGTTCGTAACCGAGTACATGATGGTTGTGTGGTCGCGCCCGCCGAAGTTCTTGGCGATTGAGTTATAGGGGAGGTTGAGCATCTGGCGCGAAAGGTAAATGGCGATCTGGCGCGCGTAGACTATCTTGCGCGACCTCTTTTGCCCCACGAGGTCGGCATGGCTCACGTCGTAGTAATTTTCGACCTGCTTCTGAATGTCCCCAACCACGAGCTTCTTCATCGCGCCGCCCGAAAAATGGTTCTCGAGCAGGCGCGAAACGTCGCTGATGGTAATGCTGTCGTTGTTCATCGAGGTCATGTTGTATATGACCTTGGTAACCGCGCTCTTGAGCTCGCGGATGTTGGAGCTCGAGTTTTCCGCGATGTAGCGCTCTATTTCCTCGGGAAGCTCAAACGATGCCAACCCACTCGTCACCTTGTACTCCTCGACGAAGCTCTTGATGATGCCGAGTTTCGTTTCGACTTCGGGCGGTTGTATGTCGACCGTTCCGCCGCTGTTGAATCGGCTTTGGTACCGCTCGTCCATCGTGATGTTCTTGGGGGCGCGGTCAGCCGAAAGAATGACCTGCTTGCCCTCGTCGACCATGCGGTTGAATATCTGAAAGACGATGTCGAGCGTCTGATCCTTTCCTTGGAGGTATTGGATATCGTCGATCATGAGGATGTCGGCATCTTGGTACTGGTTCTTGAAATTCTTGAAGCTCGACTTCTGTTTGTCGTGGGCGACCGTTGCGTCCACATACCCGCTCAGGAAGTCAGCTGAGTCTACGTATACGGCTCTGAGGTGCGGATACGTTTCGTTGACGTAATTCTGGATAGCGCGCATCAGGTGGGTCTTGCCCAAGCCGGACCGACCGTAGATGAACAGCGGGTTGAAAATCGAGCGCCCCGGCTCTTCTGCGACTGCGACGGCCATCGAATAGGCCATGCGGTTGGATTCGCCGATGACGAAGTTCTCGAACGTGAGGGTCGATACCGAAGAGAGTAGGCTTTTTGCGGTATCGCCTTGGCCAGGGACCTGGTTCTGCGTTCCTTTTTCGGAAGCGACCTGGACCTGCGTGGTTGCAGGCGGTTCCTCTTTCGGCGCGGTGTTCATCGCAGCTTGTTCGATGGAAGCTTCTTCCACATGTGTTTCGGGTGCTTGCGGCGCGAATTCCACCGGAGCGGGTTTTGCCGGCTCGGCCGGGGGCGCCTGGTTGATGTCGACCTCGATGGCAACCGTGAATTGGTTCCCGTACAAGTCATAGAGCGCTTGCTCGATGTAGCGTGCGTAATGGAGCTCAATCCACGTCTTTATGAAATCGTTGTCGGCCGTGAGCATCAGGAAGTCTTCGCTCATGGCCTGCGGTTGCAGACGAGAGAAGAACGCGTTCATCTGGGATGCATTGATGGTTTCGTACGAGCGGATGACGTCGCAGACGCGCTTCCATTCGTTTGTGAGTTGTTCGCTGTTCATGGCACACCCCGCCTCGATTGCAAATTCTAGGGGCACCGAGTATACCAAAATGTGGAAAACTTTGGCCCTGTATGTGGAAAACATTCCTAGAACGTATAAAACGCCAGTTCAAAAGTACTGTGGAAAAAGTCGGATTACGATATTTGGGCGGCAACCTCGTACCCGAAATCGGTGAGCGCGCGCTTTTTCCCCGCCGCTTTTTGGACGATGCCCATCTCTTCGAGCTTCTTCAGTGTGTTGAACGTCGTCGATCCGGGCGTATCGGTAATGTTCTTGAGGTCGGTAACTCCAAGATCTCCTTCGCGGAACAGCGCAAGTATGAACAGCTTCTCGCGATCGGATAGCGGCTGCGGAATCAATGCAGCCGGCACGCCGCCGTGGCTGGTCACGACCTGCTGGTTTGCATACGCGCCAGCATGATTTTGCTGGCCATACGGCGATGTTGCATATGCCGCAGGCGCGGCGTTGGAACGGTTTGGAGCATAGGTCTGCCGGCTAGTGTCGCGAGGTTGCCATGCTGCAGGTTGGGAAGCTTCGGCTTGGGTTCCCGTAGGCTGGTATTGCCCGGGTTGATAAAACCCTATTTGGTCTTGATGCGACCTGTTTTGCTCGAGGCTTATGGTTATAACGGCGCCCGACACGAGGTTGTCTTCTATTTGAATGGAGCCTTCGCTGTTGTCGAGGTAGTCTTTGACCAAGGGGAATCCGGAACCGACCCCGCGAATGTATTTTTTCATGGGCTCGATTGCGGATGAGAAACCAGGTTGCTGGGCTTTTTCCTTTTCCTGGATGCCGGGACCCTGGTCGGCGAAGCGTATGGTGTTGCCGTTATCCAGTATGGAGACGACGATTTCCTTGAACTGCGCGTGTATGAAGTTTTCGGAAACCTCTCTGATCAGCGTGTATGGTACTTTTCCACCAACAAGCTTGGATTGCTCGTAAATAGCGGTCGTTAGGTGCTCGATGAATTCGTTCGTGGTGGCGGGCGGGATTTCGGTTACCCTGGGCGCCGATTTAAGGTCGTCGTACAGCGCGATGCGCGCCGTGGCGTCGACGTATGAATAATCGAAAGTATCTTGCGTTTGAGCTGCGTTCATCAGTGTGCTTTCTTTTCGGTGTCTTGAAATTATATAGGTCATTCATGAATAGATGAAATATTCACGTGAAAACAAAATATGTCCCGAAAAGCAGTTTTCAAAGTTTTCCCCATTTTGTTCAACAAAAGTGGAAAACCGTGAATGAACGTGGAATATGGGTGGTGAATTTTGAATAGAATTGTTAATAACTCGCTCATCAGCATGAATAAAACAAAGCGCAGGTGGGAGAGTTGCGGGGAATGATGACTTCAAATGGTGGATTTGTCCTTACCTGCGATTTTGAAAGCAAATGGAATGTCAAGCGCGTTCATAAGGTAAAAAACACCAGTTCAAACGCTTAATAACATTTCACAATCTCATGAAATCGCAGATGAGAACGCAGTGGAAAAATTCTTTCGAATTCACGAGATTGCCCATGAAATCGAGTTTTCCACAACGCCGTACTGGTAAAACGCGAGTTATCCACCTTTTCCACATTTTCATGTTTGAAATTCACCTTTCTCTGCGCGGTTTTCACGTGGAAAGCTGAATTGCTATACTTTCCCAATGAAAAACGAAGAGGAGTTGAATATATGAAATTCAGCATCAGCCAATCAGAATTGCTCAACGCCCTGACTATCGTCCAAAAGGGTATCTCCGGCCGCTCCACGCTGCCCGTTCTTTCGGGTATTTTCGTCCAGACGGTTGGGGACGAGGTGACGTTCCAGACAACGGACTTGGAGCTTTCCATTCAATATACGGCTCCTGCGCTCGTCGAGGATCCCGGTTCCACCGTCCTTCCCGGCAAACTCGTGGTGGATATCGTCAAAAACCTTTCCGACGCCGCCGTTCACATCCAAACGCAAGATGAAGGCGCGGTCATTTCGTGCGAAGCCTCTTCGTTTTCCATTCGCTGCATGAATCCCGTCGATTTCCCCGCATTTCCCGTCGTGGAACCGGAGCAGCAGATCAGCGTGCCGTTTGAAGCGTTTTCCACAATGGCGCGCAAGGTGTGCCGCATCGTGTCGAAGGACGAGAGCCGTGCGATCCTCACCGGCGTTTTGATCAGCGTCGAAGATCAAACGCTCAAGATGGTGGCAACCGACTCGTATCGCTTGGCCGTGGCCGAGCACCCGCTCGAGGAAGGGGCGCAGGAGTTTAGCGCCGTCATAGCCGGCTCGTTCGTGTCGGATCTGGCGGGCCTTCCCAAAACAGGTGAGACCATCTCGTTTGCCCTGGCGGAAAACCAAATCATCGTATCGTATGCGGGTACCGTGTTCATCAACCGTCGCATCGAGGGCCGTTACCCCAATTACAAGCAGCTCATACCCTCGTCGTACGAGACCCGCTGCATAGTTTCCAAGTCCGCGTTGTCGTCGGCCGTAAAACGCGCATCGCTTCTGGAAAAATCAGGTTCGCAGGTGCGCTTCAGCGTCAACGTGCCGAGCCAGACGATCCAGCTCACCACGAACCAAGATGTGGGCTCTACGCAAGAAATCGTAAAAGCCGAAATCGAGGGCGAGGATGTGGAAATAGGTTTCAACAGCCATTACGTGAGCGAAGGGTTGACCGCGATGGATTCCTCGGACGTATCGTTCGAGATCCAGGGCGCGCTGAAACCGGGCATCTTCAAGGCGATGGGCGACGAGAACTACCTATATTTGGTCATGCCGGTGCGCATATAGTCTGCGGTCAGCGCTAAGCCGACGCCCATGCATATAACCGACCTCTCGTTCAAACAGTTCAGAAACTACGAGAACCTGCAACTTGGCGGGTTGAGCGACCTCGTTGTGTTTTGCGGTCCCAACGCGGTTGGAAAAACGAACATCCTCGAGGGGATTCAGCTTTTGACGGCTGCAACGTCGTTCAGGCATCCGCAGATCAACCAGCTTGTGAAAGTGGGCAGCGACCATGCGCGCATCGAGCTTGCGATGGGCGATGGCAACAGGCTCGTCCAGACGGCTCTTTCGCTCGAGCCGGGCAAAAGGCGTTACCAGATGAATGGCAAACCCAAGACTGCCCAGGAAATCAGGGGTGTTTTGCCTGCCGTAACGTTCATTCCAGACGATTTGGAGCTCGCCAAGAAGTCTTCTTCGGTCAAGAGGACGTCGCTCGACGAGCTGGGCATGCAGCTCACGCGCAACTACGACATCGTGCACAAAGACTACGAGAAAGCCTTGCGCTACAAGAATCGCCTGCTCAAAGATGAATCTTCACCTGCTTTGGTCGATGCCATAAACCAGACGCTCATGACCGTCGCAACGCAGTTGTATTGCTACAGGAGGGCGCTGTTCGCGCGTATGGTGCCCGTCGTGCAGCAGAACTACCAGGTGCTTTCAAAATCGGGAGAGGAATTCAGCGCAACGTACGTCCCCTCGTGGCTGAGGATGCAGGAGCGGTTTCCCCATCTTTCGGCGTTTTCGAAATCGACAGCCGAAGACTTGCAAAAAGACGAAGTGATGGATTGCCTTTCGGATGCCCTTGCAGCGTACTCGGGCGAGGAATACCGCGCGCGGCGCTCGTTCATAGGGCCCCATAACGACCAAATAACCTTTTTCCTCGACGGAAAAGACGCATCGTCGTTTGCAAGCCAAGGGCAGCAGCGCAGCATCGTTTTGGCCTGGAAGCTTGCAGAAGTCGAAATGGTACGGCGCTCGCTGGGCATCAACCCCGTTTTGCTGCTCGATGACGTCATGAGCGAACTGGACGAGACGAGGCGCGACATGCTCGTGCAGGCCGTGGGGGATAGCGTCCAAACGTTTGTTACCGCTACGGATTTGGCTTCGTTCAATGCGGAACTGCTTGGGCGGGCGCAAGTGATTGATTTGCCGTTTTCTCGCTAAGCTGTTTGTGTCCCGCCGCCCCGAGGGCACGCCTGGCGGGGGTGGGGTGTTCGCTTGGCTTCGGCTAACCCATCCCGTCGCCTCGAGCGCCTGTCCCGCGGAGAAGTGGGGTGTTCGCTTGGCTTCGGCTAACATATGTGGATAACAGGAATTGTGGGTGTTCCTGACTGCGCTCCGCGCATTCAGGAAATAGTTCTGGAAGTATGTACGGGGGCAAGCTGAAGCTTGCCCGTTCTCGCTGAAAACGCGCCACCGGCGCGTTTTCCGGGCGCTCGAACCCTGCAGAATCGCTCACACCCCACTCCTCCGCGGGACAGGCGCTCGAGGCTGCCCGGCGTGAACAGGGGACGGAGGAGTGTTCACGCAAAGACGCCAAAGGTGAAGTTGTCTTCATCTGCGTGAACATTCCTCCGTCCCCTGTTCATGGCAGTTCTGTATTTACAAACGTTTGTTCGTGAATTATACTTTGGGTATGAAGAAAATTGGGGTTGACATCGATGTGTTCCTGGCGTCTCTTACGGGGGATGAGGAACGGGCGCGCATTACTATACGGGCGCGGCAGGTGCGCGACCGGTACAAGACGGTGATCGAATCGGTGTACCGCGATGTGGCTCCTCTGTTCTTGGAACATACGAACAACGTATACATAATGAATAAGAACGACGTTAAGACGCTCATCGTCTACGTTGACGAGTCGATTTTCGCCGCCGAGCTCAATGCCCAGCGCGAACTTATCAAGCTCAAGCTGCTCGAACAGTTCGGCGAAGAGGTCGAGCAATTCGAGATACTGGTTTCACGCGGCAAGTACAAGAACAACCATCCTTATATATTAGAAAGCGATCAGGATGGAGCACCCCTAAGGAAGTACGAGGCGGCACCGCTTTCCGAAGACGACAAGCGTTTGGTCACCCAAACCGTGTCGAGTATCGAAGACGCATCGCTCAAAAAGACACTCGAGAAAGCCATGACGGCGTCTATGGCGCTAAATAAGACGGAAAACCTTAAACGGAGTTGAAAAAACCTTAAACCAAGTCGCATGCAACCTCTGAAGTACCTTAAATGCGAAAATTGAACATGTTGTGTTAGCGCTATTAAAATAGCTACTGTATATGGTAAAATGCCCAGATATTGGGAACAGGCGGGAATTACCCAGACGCGCTGCTCAAACGACCCGCGCGCCCATTCTTCGTCCGCGCTCTCTGCGTGGAGTCATCCTGCTTGCTGTGTAAACGTACTATGAAGGAGAACACGTGGCAGATACCCAGGAAAACTATGGTGCAGACGCGATTCAGGTCCTTGAGGGGCTCGAAGCCGTCCGCAAGCGTCCGGGCATGTACATCGGTTCAACGGGTCCGCGCGGCCTGCATCATCTGGTGTACGAGGTTGTAGACAACTCGGTTGACGAGGCGCTCGCTGGTTTTTGCAACCACATCCAGGTCTTCATCCATCCCGACAATTCGATCACGGTCATCGACAACGGCCGTGGCATTCCCGTCGAGAAGCACAAGAAGGAAAAAATCCCCACGGTCGAGGTCGTTCTCACGATTCTGCATGCAGGCGGCAAGTTCGGCGGTGGCGGGTACAAGGTATCGGGCGGCCTTCATGGTGTAGGCGTTTCGGTAGTGAATGCTCTGTCCAGCAAGGTAGTCGTCAACGTCCGCCGCGATGGCAAGGAATATCAGATCGGCTTCGAGCGCGGCAAGACCGTCGAGAAGCTGCACGAGATTGGAAAATCGCGCAGCAACGGCACGACGGTGACCTTCTGGCCCGACCCCGAGATTTTCACCGACACGTGCATTTACGATTTCGACACGCTGCAAACGCGTTTTCGCGAGATGGCGTTCTTGAACAAGGGCCTCAAGATCGAGCTCACCGACGAGCGCAGCGAGCCTTCCCAGCTTCGTTCCATCAAGGCCGAGAATCCCCGCACGGTCACGTTCAAGTACGACGGCGGCATCGTGGACTTCGTCAAGTTCATCAACGAGGGCAAGGAAACCCTGAACAAGCCCATCTACTTCGCAGCCGATAACGATGACGGCACGGTCGAAATCGCCATGCAGTGGACCAGCTCGTATTCCACGAACGGCGTCATGGCCTTTGCCAACAACATCAACACGGCCGAAGGTGGCACGCATCTGGACGGTTTCAAGCAGGCGGTCACGCGTACCATCAACGATTACGCGCGTACCAAGGGCATCCTGAAGGAGAAAGACTCCAACCTTACCGGCGACGACACGCGCGAGGGGTTGGCGGCCATCATCTCCGTCAAGCTCCACGATCCGCAGTTCGAGGGCCAGACCAAGACGAAGCTCGGCAACACCGAAATCCGTGGTCTCGTGCAAACGGCCGTCATGAAGGGGCTCGCTGAGTACTTGGAAGAGAATCCCGCGCCTGCAAAACGCATCGTCAACAAGGCGTCCCAGGCGCTCAAGGCACGCGAAGCCGCCCGCAAGGCGCGCGAGAACACGCGCCGCAAGGGCGTGCTCGATTCGTTCAGCCTGCCCGGCAAGCTCGCCGACTGCTCCTCCAAGCGCCCCGAAGAGTCCGAAATTTTCATTGTAGAGGGCGATTCCGCAGGTGGCAGCGCCAAGCAAGCGCGCGACCGCAAGTACCAGGCAATTCTTCCCCTGCGCGGCAAGATCCTCAACGTGGAGCGCGCGGGCCTGCATCGTTCCCTTTCGTCCGATACGATTAGCTCCCTCATCACGGCAATCGGCACGAACATCGGCGACGATTTCGATGCCGACAAGGCGCGTTACCATCGCATCATCATCATGACCGATGCCGACGTCGACGGCGCGCACATCCGCTGCCTGCTGCTGACGTTCTTCTATCGCTACATGCCCGAGCTGATCAATCGCGGTTACATCTACATTGCCCAGCCGCCCATCTTCGGCCTCAAGAAGAAGAATTCGCGCAGCCCCAAGGTCGAGCGCTACATCTACGACGAGAAGGCGCTTTCTTCCACCCTTGCCGAATACGACAATCCCGACAAGTTCGACGTCCAGCGCTACAAGGGTCTTGGCGAAATGGACCCCGAACAGCTGTGGGAGACCACGATGGAGCCGTCGAGCCGCACGTTGTTGCAGGTAAACATCGATGACGCCGCCGAAGC
This sequence comes from uncultured Eggerthellaceae bacterium, assembly GCA_946631805.1. The sequence continues at coordinate 11,732 of CAMPAJ010000001.1, read as the reverse complement.
CGAGCGCACCGTCAGCGATCTTATGGGCGACAAGGTCGAACCGCGTAGGGATTTCATCCAATCGCACGCCCGCGACGTTCGTTTCCTCGACATTTAAAGCCGGCGCAAAGGGTTTAACCTCTTCGCGCATTACATGTGAGGAAAAGTAAGAACCGGATAGCGCTCATGAAGGGGCAGACCCTTCATGAGCTCCTTCCATAGAGGAGAACTGAATGGCAGAAGAAACCAACAATCACGATGACTCGTTTGACGAGTTCTTGAACAGGGCCGAGGAAGATTACGACCCCGAACTCGACGAAGACGACGATATTCTGGAAGACGTCGAAGGCGAAGAGGAACGTACCGGCATAGGCGGTGCCTCGCTCAGCGGCGCAATCGTGAGCGAGGAAATGAAAGCTCAATCGCTCATGGTCGACATGCCCTCGGCGCATGGCGAGATCGTCGAAGGCGCTAACGGCGGCGACGGAACCATCGTACGCAGCGCTTACCTGGGCAAGGAAATGCAGACTTCGTTCCTGGAATACTCCATGAGCGTTATCGTCAGCCGCGCCCTTCCCGACGTGCGCGATGGCTTGAAGCCCGTTCATCGCCGTATCTTGTACGCCATGCACGAGTCGGGTTACACGCCCAATCGCGCGCATATGAAGTCGGCCCGTACGGTTGGCGACGTCATCGGCAAGTACCATCCGCACGGTGATGCGGCTGTATATGACACGATGGTGCGTTTGGCCCAGCCGTTCAACATGCGCGTGCCGCTCGTCGACGGTCATGGTAACTTCGGCAGCATCGACGGCGATTCGGCTGCCGCCATGCGTTACACCGAGGCCCGCCTGGACAAGGCGGCCATGGAATTGCTGCGCGATCTGGATAAAGAGACCGTCGACTTCCAGCCCAACTACGACGAGTCCCTGACCGAGCCCACGGTTCTGCCTGCGCGCTTCCCCAACCTGCTGGTCAACGGTTCGGCGGGTATCGCCGTTGGCATGGCGACCAACATCCCGCCCCATAACCTGGGCGAGACGATCGACGCCGTATGTTTGATGCTCGATAATCCCGAGTGCACGACGGCCGACCTCATGAAGGTCCTTCCCGGTCCGGACTTCCCCACGGGTGGCGAGATCATGGGCACCAAGGGCATCATCGATGCCTACGAAACCGGCCGCGGCAGCTTGACCATTCGCGCCAAGTACCATGTGGAAGAGCTCAAGAACGGCAAATCCAACATCGTCATCACCGAGATTCCCTACCAGGTCAACCGTAATCGCCTGCTCGAGAAACTCGGCGAGCTCGTGCGCGACAAGAAGCTTCCCGAAATCAGCAATATCCACGACGCGGCCGACCGCAAGGGCATCGACATCATCATCGAGCTCAAGCAAAACGCCATGCCGCAGGTCGTGATTAACAAGCTGTTCAAGCACACGCAGCTGCAAGTCGGTTTTGGCGTGATCATGCTGGCTTTGGTCGACGGCGTTCCGCGCGTCCTTTCCCTCAAGGAAGTGCTGCACTACTACATCAAGCACCAGGAAGAAGTAATCGAGAGGCGTACCCGCTACGAACTTGCAAAAGCCGAGGAACGCGCTCATATCCTCGAGGGCTTGATCGTTGCCCTGGACAACATCGACGAGGTCATTAACATCATCCGCTCGTCCGAGACCGACAAAGAGGCGTCGGCGCGCTTGACCGAACGTTTTGGCTTGACCGACAAGCAGACCGAGGCCATCCTGCAGATGCGCCTGCGTCGTCTGGTTGGTTTGGAGCGTCAGAAGATTCAGGACGAATTGGCCGAGCTCAACGAGCGCATCGCGTACTTCAAGCGCGTGCTCGAGGACCGCGTGCTGCTGCGTTCGATCATCAAGGAGGAGCTCCTCGAGATCAAGAAGCGTTTCAGCACCCCGCGCAAGACCACCATCGGTGCCGAGGCGACCGAAATCAACGTCGAGGATCTGATTGCCGACGAGAACATGGTCGTTACCGTTACCAAGGCCGGTTACGTCAAGCGCCTTCCCGTCGCCACGTACCGTTCGCAAAAGCGCGGCGGCAAGGGCATGCAAGGCGTTAACCTCAAGGACAACGACTACGTAGACCATCTGTTCGTCGCGTCGACGCATTCCTATATGCTGTTCTTCACGAGCAAGGGCAAGGTGTACCGCCTCAAGGTGTACGAGATTCCCGAGGCATCGCGCCATGCACGCGGCACGTTCATCGGCAACTTGCTGCATCTCGAGAAAGACGAGACCGTGGCCGCCGTCATCGCGACCAAGGAATTCCCCGAGGACGAATACCTGATTTTCGGTACCGCGCAGGGCATGGTCAAGAAGACGGCCATGAGCGCTTACGACCGTACGCGCCGCGATGGTCTGATCGCCATCAACCTCAAAGATGACGATGCGCTTATCGCCGTCAAGCGTGTAGCACCCACCGATATGGTTATTATCGCATCGAGCGCCGGCAAGGCCATCAAGTGGGACGAAAGCGAAGCCCGCGCGATGGGCCGCGATACGACCGGCGTTCGCGGCATCACGTTGCCCGCTGGCGCACGAGCGCTTGGCCTGGAGGTTTGCAACGAAGCCTACAATCCCGAGCTCTTCGTCATCACCGAGAAGGGCTACGGCAAGCGCACCGATGTAAGCGAGTACCCGCTTCACCATCGCGGCGGCCAGGGAGTGTTCACCATCAATATGACGGCAAAGAAGGGCCAGCTTGCCGACGTCAAGATCGTACGTCCTGGCGAAGAGATGATGATCATGTCGGAGGAAGGCGTCGTCGTGCGCACTCCTGTGAGCGGCATTAGCAAGCAGGGTCGCGCAACGCAGGGCGTGCACGTGATGAAGGTTGCCGAAAAAGACAAGGTTACCGCCGTTGCCATAAGCAAGGTCAAGGCAACCAAACCGCGCGACAAGGGCCAACTCGTCGACGAAGAAGAGGATTTGGACGCCGAGGGTACGGAGGAATAGGCCCTAACGGATCTTCTAACGGCTTGCACTAACAAGCAATAATCAAGGAGACCTGTGGAATCAACGCGCAGGTCTCCTTTTATGAACATCCAGTATGCCTGGACAAGGGCTACTGGGGGTTAAACGTAACTCCCTGTGCACTAGGCAAGTCACAAGGCGTTTCCCGCAACCTTTTCTTCGATGTATTGTTCGAAATTTGAAGAATCTTTGAAAATGCAGGACAGTAAGCCTTCATGGCGCGTATAGGCAACAAAGGGGCAATCCATCGGTATTCCCGGTGCGAAAGCCATAAGCAAGACGATAAAAGAGATGCCGGCACCACATGAGAATCGCAGTATATACAGACATCCTGGTAGAAGGTGGCAATCCAGCTACCTTGGTAGAAGACGTCGCAAAAGAGCTGGGCAGCGAACCTGCCGAGGTCATTACGTTTCAGAACTCTATCGACTTGCTCGATAAGCTTGCTCCTTCGGGGTCAAATCCGCTCGACCTCGTTATACTGCCTTACGAATTACCCGGTGTAACCGGACTCCATGTAATTGAGGAGGCTCGTGCTACGGCACCCCTGCTTCACGTGATCATGTTCGACGATACGCCCGAACATGTTGCCCTTGCGGCTTCGGCCGGCATCAATAGCTACCTTGTTCAGCCTGTGAGCAGCCAAAAGTTCCGCGGTGCCGTAAAGACGCAGCTGAGCGAAATTGCACGCATCCATTCCGTTTCGTTCTTGCTCAACACGCGTACGGGCGTGAACCGCGTGCCGTTTTGCAAGGTGCTTTATTGCGAAACCTCAGGTCATGACCAGATCGTTCACATGATGGACGGTTCGTCGATCATCGGAAGGTACTCGTCCCAGGGCATGTTCGACCTTCTGGCCGAAAACGACCGGTTCTACAAAGTGGGGAGCTCGTACATCGTCAACCTCGACGAAGTCTGCGAGGCGCATATACCCAACGGCACGATAACGCTTTCGGATGGCGAAGTCCTCAACATCCCGTCGCGCCTGCGCAAATCCTTCGAAGGGGTCTTGCTCGGATCTGTTGCGTAACAACGCGGGGATTGAGTCATAAGATACGTTCTTCTAACCCGTTTTTACTTGGGGCACTCGGTTTTTGCTCGCATCACGCTAATCCATTCCGCCTTTTGGGTCATAGACTTTTGCATTAGTAGGACGAAGTATGCGCCCGTATCGGAATTGCGGTCTAATCAAATCGCGAACATACGATATATTGTCTATCGAATTTGAAACAATACCAGATACAATATATAATCAAAATGGTTATAGAAAGATTAGCGTGGTAGTGCAGTTCCTGTGTGGCAGCTTTGTTCCAAACGCACGATAACGAACCTAATTATGACAAATTCGACAACGAAGAAGAAAGCGCGCGAAGTTCTACTACAGTACGATCAAAGAACTATCGTCACCTTGTACCGAGTGGAGAATTGCTAGTGAGAAATCCCACAACAGTGTCCAAGCTTGCACGCGGCGCTTCCGGTCAACGGTTTGCCGTGCTCAGCACGCTGTTGGTTGCGGTGGTTCTGGCAGTCATGTTCGCTTGCTTCGCCTCGGCACCACCGCAACAGACGACTCTTTCGGAAGTATATGCATCCGAGCAATCGATCAGCTCGGTGGCTTCCGACGCCCAAATACCCGCAGTCACCTCGACCAACAACGTATCGGGTGAAGTAGCCCAGTCAACGCAGGGCGAATCCATCGACGACGAGGGGAATCCCTTGTCATCAGGGCTCGGTGCGAGCGAGCCCGTCAGCTCGGGCGGCGTGAGCATCGGTGTAATCGCCGTTGTGGGAATCCTTGCCGTCGGGGCATTTTTCAGCGCGCTCATACGCAAGCTCAACGCCAACATCAGCGACATGAACGGCATGTTCAAGTAACTCGCTATATGGTTGTTTTCATTCAAGATTCCAACAGGAATGCGCATTCTGACCCCAGGGGTCAAATTGCACATTCGTTTTCAGAATGAGTCTCGAGAACGCATCTCGTGACTCAAAATCACGCCATTTGGTTCTACATATTTGTGAACATATGCCAAATTAGGCACGTAAAATGCACATGTAGAGACGTATCCAACGCAAACTGCGTTTATAATGTGGCAGTTGCAGATGATTGTTCTGTCAAATACAGCATCAAAGGAAGGATGACATGCGCAATCAGCTGAAGGCAGCCCTTGTGGTCGAGGCTGTTGTCCTCGTCATTGCCTTGGTGTTCTCAATTTTGTATGTTGTCATGGGCTGGGCTCGCACCAGTCATGTCCTTGATGTGCTCCTCATCGTCACCTGGGTCCTGGTAGCAGTAGTGCTCCTGTTCGTGTTCAGGTCCCGTACGCTCGTGCGCGAAGAGATGGTCAGGCGCTTCTACCTTTCCAAAGACTGGATTTACAACCACGAAATAGGGTATGCACCCATTGGCGAAGTAGTTCCCGACAACGATGCATACGAGTTCGTCACGTTCGCAGGCGACGCGCTCGGTCGCATGTCGTATGGGTATGACCTCAAAGACGCGCCGCAGAATTTTGAGCCGGAGTACCTGATTACCAGCACGGTGTTCGATTTCCATCTTATCGGCGAGGAAGGCGACCCCCAAGATCAAGGTGTCGTCATCGACCAATGGGAAGGCGTGCTCGAGCGCATTCGTCCCAACGGTAAAGGCGGTCATGATTACGAGGAAATAGGAACGTACGAAAACGCCAAGGAACTGGCATTGTTGCTCGACAGCAACGGTGTCATGGATTCGATCGGCATGGACGCGAGGTAGTTGCCGATGATACGAATCGCCCTTTGCGACATCAACAAGGAAGAAGGCCGGCACCTCCGCAACATCATCAACTCGTTCGCCGACGAGGACGGGATGAACAATATCGAGGTGCGTCTGACCAGCTCGTGCGAAGACTTCCTCTCGGTGATGGAGCGCGTGCAACCCAATTTCTTCGACTTGGGCATCATTCGCATAATCGATCCCGACAACACGATCGCCCAGCGCATGCCCGGTTTCTTGGAGCAAGTGGGCAAGGCATCGCCTCGTACCAAGATAGTGCTGCTTTCCAACGAGGCCGAACACGCCCTTTACGCTTACGATGCGAATGCGCTGTACTTGCAGTTGCCTTCGGACCGCAAGAACTTCATTCGGGCCATCGGCGAGCCGCTGCGCCAGATGGTCTTGGACTACAAGTCGTCGTTCGCCGTCAAATCGGGCAAGACCGTCGTCAACATGGACATCAATGACATCACGTTCATCGAAACGAACAAGAAGGGCCCCATCATCCACCTTCCCGGCAACAGGTCCGTTACCGCGCGCGGCACGTTGCAATCGTTGTACGAGCGCCTGTGCGCCGTGGATGACCGCTTCGTGCGCGCTGGGGGTTCATTTATCATCAATTTAGACAACGTTCGCACAGTTGGCGATAGTTCCGTTATCTTCGCAGATGGTGATGCCATCATCTTGCCCGTTCGCGCGCGCAAGCCCATCAAGGAAGCGCTGCGCGCGTACCAGATGCGGGCTTAAAGATCGCACCATCTAGGTAGCAAACGAGTGAGCGGAAGGAATTTCTCCTGCTTGCGGGTGAAGTGGCTGAGCGATTCATCCTTGCTGCTCCCTGGGCACTGATGTGTTTTTAGCGAGCCGGGCGCCAATGGGCCGCTCATACCTGCAAGTGTATAATGACTGAAGTGCGTCCTATTAGGAAACCGCAGTACAGGAGCGTATTATAGGCACAACATGAATAACCGCATGCGAATAACCCCTTTCATTGTAAGGGCAGCGCTTACCGTTGCGTGCGCGCTGATGCTATCGGTCGTGCCTGCATGCGGTTCCTCCAGCTCGTCTAGTAGCAGCGCCGGCGGATCTTCGGGGCAGGCCGAAGCGCTTTCCCTTCCCTCTAGTGGCGGCGGTTCGTCAAGTGGGGAGACGAGCGGTGCCGCCTTCGAGGTGCCGAAAGAAATCGTCGAGCCCGACTTGCCGCCCGACGCGCAAGGCGAGCCGGCCATCGATTGGACGCAATCGGGCGACGGTTACGTCACGGCGCAGGCCGAAAGCGCCGCGCGCTTAAAGTTCCAGGTCAAAAAAGGCGATCAGACCTATAATTACGACCTTCCCAACGACGGCACGCGAACGGTGTATCCCATCAACATGGGCGACGGATCGTACTCGTTCCGCATCATGCAGAACACGTCGGGCTCGAATTACGTGGAGTTGTACAGCGTCGATACCGATGTGATGCTCAAATCGGAGTTCAAGCCGTTCCTTGTCTCCAATATGTTCTGCAATTACAGCGGCAAGAGCGACTGCGTGTCGAAAGTCCGCGAGCTCGTGAGCCAGGCGACCAACTGCGCCGAGGTCGTCAAGATGGTGTGCGAATACGTTGCCGCCAACGTGACGTACGACAATCCCAAGGCGGCCCAGCTCGCAACATCGTCTGGGTATGTTCCCGACCCGGACGAGACGCTCAAGACCGGCAAAGGCGTGTGCTTCGACTACGCCTCGCTATCGGCGGCGATGTTGCGTTCGATGGGCATCCCGACCAAGATCATGACCGGCTATGTTGGAAAAGACGAGGTTTACCATGCCTGGATCATGGTCTACATCGACGGATCCTGGCAGACGGTCCAGTTCAAAGTTGACCCGAATACGTGGTCGCGTTGCGACGTGACGTTCGCCTCTACGGGGGCGAGCCAATATGTAGGCGATGCCAGCGCTTACACCGACCGCTATACGTATTAGAATGAAAGCCTAACGGCCCAGAGAGGAAACGAGCATAGCCATGGCACAGAATTTGCTCGAGAGCAGCGCGCTCAGCGCCTTCTGCGGAAGCGTCGCCACCATGCTTTCTGCCGGTATCCAAACCGAGGAAGCGGTGCTGATGCTCGCCGAGAACCGCGAGCGCTCGCGGTTTCAGGAAGTATGCAACACTATGTACGCCGAGCTCGTGAACGGCTCAACGTTTTCGCAGGCCATGGCAACATCCGAAGGTTTTCCGCATTACGCGGTGGAAATGGCCGCGACTGGCGAGCAGTCGGGTCATCTGGAAGCGGTCCTGCGCAATTTGGAACTGTACTACGACGAGGAAGACCGCATGTTCGCCAAGCTGCGCTCTTCGGTCGGGTACCCGGCGGCGCTGCTGGTCATCATGGCCGTCATCCTGCTGTTCACGATCATGTTCATCCTTCCCGTGTTCGCCGACGTGTACGAGAACATGGCCGGTTCGCTGGCGTCCACATCGCTGACTTCAATCGGCGCGTCGACGATTATCGGCTGGGTTGCGTTCATCGTGACCGTCATCGTCGCGATAATCGCGCTGTACCTGTCGTTCTCGACGCGCAGCGAGGCGGGGCGTGCCCGCGTCGTGAGCCTATTCGAAAAGGTCCCGATGACGGCACGCGCCATGTACCAGCTTGCGTTGTCGCGTTTTACGGCGGCGCTTGCCACGTTCGTGTCGTCGGGCATTACGAGCGAAGATGCCATGACCAAGGCCATTGCCACCGTCGAACACGACGTATTGAAGGAGCGCCTGATTGCCGCCCGCGATTCGATGGTCGATCTAGACAATCCGCGCAGCCTCGCGCAGGCGATCGGCGAGCACGAGGTGTTCGAGCCGCTGTATGCGCGCATGCTCAACGTCGGTATGCGTTCCGGCAGCTCCGACGAGACGCTCGCGCAGCTTTCGCAGACGTTCTTCGACGACGCCGTTCTGCAGATCGACCAGTCGCTTGACCATGTGGAACCGCTGCTCGCGGCGTTTTTGACCGTAGCCATCGGCGCGACGCTCATCGCGGTCATGCTTCCGCTCATCGGCATCATGGGATCGATTGGTTAACGCGAAGGCGGGCAGGCGGTGTATCACGAGATCACATACCAAGAGCTCGAGCGCAGGCGCCGGCGGCGCATCATAGCCGCCGTCGTGGTGGTGCTCGTCGCCATTGTGCTGGCGTTTGCCGTCAGGTGGTCTCAATCCATCGCGCGCGAGCAGGCAACGGCTTCGGTACGCGACGCCATCGTCGCGGCTGCCGTGCAATGCTGCGCTATCGAAGGCTCGTACCCTTCGTCCCTTTCACATTTGGAAGATGCGTATGGGCTGGTCATCAATCGTAACGATTACGTCGTGACCTACGACTGGCTGGGCGATAACGTGCCGCCCTCGGTGGTGGTGAGGTCGCGATGAACATCAACTACGCAGTTGTTCAGGCATTCGAGCGATCCAAGGCTCCCGAGAAGAAGCGCACGACAGCGCATGTGTTCACGCTTCTGCTCATGGCCGTGTTCTTCGTGGCGCTCATGGGCGGCCTTGCCGCCGGTGCCCATATATACAACTCGGTCGTGGGCGTGCAGTCCTACACCCATGATGTGCACCTGCAGTCGGGGCTGATGGCCAACACCATCCACGTGAACGATTCGGTATTCGCCGTCGAGCAGGGCGAAGGCCCCGAAGGGCCGGCGCTCGTGCTGGTGGAGGCGCTGGATACCGGCACGTACGAGACGCGCATCTACACATACCAGGGAACGCTGTACCAGGAGTACGCCATCGTCGGGCGTGATTACAACCCCGACAAGGCAACGCCTTTGTTCAAGACGAGCACGTTCTCGTTCGATTTCGACGGGACGCTGCTGAGTATGACCACCGACCTGGGCACACTCGACGTGAAGCTCAGGAGCGCGCAAGGGAGCAGCCTATGAGTTTTGAGCTCCCAACGCAACGTACTGCGCATGCATACCGTTCCCGCTGGTCGGGCGCGGCGTTCTTGGTCGAGGCCATGTTGCTCCTCGTGCTCGTCATGGCGTCGCTGGCCGTGTTCACGCAGTTGTTCGCAGCTTCGGCCGAGCGGTCTAACCAGAGCAAGGATTTGACCGAAGCCGTCGCCATAGCCACGGCGACAGCCGAGCGCTTTGCAGCTGACCCGCATGGCATATCTTCGGAGTTCATGCAGGATGGCAAGCGCGTCGTGTGCCACATCACCCAAGACGATCGCGAAGGCGGCATCTTGTGGCACGCGACCATCCAGGTGTTCGCGCCCATTGGCCAGCCGGGTGACGCATCGAGCGCTGCAAGCGTGCAGGTCGTAGGCGATGGCCCGCTGTATTCCCTTACCACCTCGGTCTACGAGAGCGGGGTGTAGCGGCATGGCCAAGTTCAAGCTCAACCCCGGTGCTCAACCCGTCATGCAAGGCCCGTCCACAGATCATGTGCGCATCGGCGCTATTTCGGTGTTTGCGCTGGTGGCGCTCATCTGCTTGTCGGTTTTGGCCGTACTGGCGCTTTCGACCGCAAACGCTTCGCTCACGATGTCGCAGCGCCAGGCCGTGGCCATGCAGGAACTCTATCTTGCCGAGACCTCTGCCCAGGAATTCCTGGCAGGCGTCGATGCCGTGCTCGCGGAATCGCGCGAAGAGGCAAATCAAAGCGATGGCACCGGCGTGATCTTCAGCACGCCTGAATCTACAGGCGCGATGACCGTCGCGCAGGACGAGCAGGGCAACGCGCTATTCGACGAGAACAAGGTCAAAGTCGTGGTGGAAGACGGCGAGGACGCGTCGAGCGCGGGCGAGGCGGCCGCCAAGGTCGTCAACGCGCAGCTCAAGCGCATCTGCAACCAGGCACGCGATACCGTGGACGGCAAGGTCCAGGTCATGGCGAGCGTTGTGGGCAACAAACTGTACGGCGAGTTCTCGTGCGAGAACGGGCGCGTGCTCAACATAATCGTGACCGTGCGCAACAACGCCACGTATCGAATAGACAAATGGAAGATGTCGGCAGTCCAGAACGAGGAAGAACCGCAAGGCCAGCTTCTGATAATCGATTAATCGAAACGAGGAATCCCATGGAACTTCAACCGTTGCTCAAGCATATGATCGACAACAAGGCTTCCGATATCTTCATCGAGGCCGGCATGCCCATAACCTATGCCGCCAACGGCCAGCTGGTCAAAACCGACGGTGATGTGCTCATGCCCGATCAGACCAAAGACGTTATCGAGGCCGTATACAACCTGGCCGGGCGCGATATCAACCTGATGCTCAACAACGTCAACCATGACGAGGACTTCAGTTTCGCGATTGGCGGCGTCGGGCGTTTTCGTGCCAACGTGTTCCGTCAGCGCGGATCGCTTTCGGCCGTTATCCGCGTGATTCCCTTTGGCCTGCCCGACCCGGCAGACTACGAAATCGGCGAGGATGTGTTGAGCCTCTCCAAGCTGCAAAAGGGCTTGGTGTTGGTTACCGGACCTGCTGGTTCGGGTAAGTCCACGACGTTGACCTGCATCATCGATCGGCTTAACCATGAGCGTTCGGGCCATATCATCACGATGGAAGACCCCATCGAATACGTGCATCGCCATGGTACCTGCATCGTGACCCAGCGCGAGATCCCGACCGATGTGGCCACGTACGCCGAGGCCCTGCGTTCGGCTCTGCGCGAGGCGCCCGACATCATCCTCCTAGGCGAGATGCGCGATGCCGAGACCGTCGCCACGGCCATGACCGCCGCCGAAATGGCGCAGTTGCTGTTCAGCACGCTGCACACCACGAGCGCATCCGGCACGGTCGACCGCATCGTCGACACGTTCCCCGCCGAGCAGCAGCGCCAGATCCGCATCCAGCTCTCGCTCGTGCTGCAGGCCATCGTGTGCCAACAGCTCGTGCCCACAGTCGATGGCGGCCAGACGCCTGCGTTCGAGATCATGATCAGCAACGCGGCCATCCGCAACCTCATCCGCGAGGAGAAGACCTACCAGATCGACTCGGTCATCGCCTCGAGCAGCGCTGCCGGCATG